>DASWSO010000320.1:0-11772 GCA_036402635.1 Xanthobacteraceae bacterium | reverse complement strand
CGCGTCCGCGCCCGCGACCTCCTGCGCATGGTCGGCCTGGCCGAGTTCGAGACCAAGTATCCGATGGAGCTTTCGGGCGGCATGCAGCAGCGCGCCGCCATCAGCCGCGCGCTCGTGCACGACCCCGACATCCTGCTGATGGATGAGCCGTTTGGTGCGCTCGACGCCATGACGCGCGAGCAGATGAACCTCGACCTGCAGCGCATCTGGCTGGAATCCGGCAAGACCGTCATCCTGATCACCCACTCGATCCCGGAGGCGGTGTTTCTGGGCGACCGCGTCGTGGTGATGACGCCGCGTCCCGGCCGCATCGCCCGCGTCGTCGACGTGCCGATCCCGCGGCCGCGCTCGATCGACGTGATGGGCGAGCCGCTGTTCGGCCGCCTCACCGGCGAGATCCGCCGCCTGCTCTACGGCCGCAGCGACACCGACCCGCATCACAATCATGGAGGCATTACATGAGCGTGCTGGCCGAGCACACCGCCGCGCTCGTCGAGGCGCCGGCGAAGCCGCCGAGCCGTCTGGTCATTTTGGCGCGCACGCGGCCGGAACTGCTGCTGGCGCCGGTGCTGCTGGTGGTGCTGCTGCTGGGCTGGGAATACGGCGTCGTCTGGTTCGAGGTGCCGAGCTACATCCTGCCGCCGCCCAGCCACATCGCGGTGGCGCTCTGGCGCGGGCTCGACGCCGGGCCGTTCGACCGCGGCGGCTACTGGCTGCACACCTGGACCACGCTCGCCGAAGTGCTGCTCGGATTCTTCATCGGCTCCGGCGTCGGGCTGCTGCTCGGCACCGTGATCTCGCAGTTCCGCATCCTGGAGGCGACGCTGCGCATCTACCTGATCGCGATCCAGAGCCTGCCCAAAATCGCGCTCGCGCCCATCATCGTGCTGTGGTTCGGCTTCGGGCTCACCTCCAAGGTGGTGATCATCTGCCTGCTCACCTTCTTCCCGCTGCTGGTGACCAGCATGGCGGGATTCAAGGCGGTGGATCCGGAGCGGCTGGAGCTGATGCGCTCGCTCGGCGCCAATTCCTGGCAGGTGTTCTGGAAGGTGCGGCTGCCGAGCGCCCTGCCCTATATCTTCGCCGGGCTCGACATGGCGGCGGTGTTTGCGGTGGTCGGCGCCGTCGTCGGCGAGTTCGTCGGCGCGCAACGCGGCCTCGGCACGCTGATCATGTCGATGAACGCGCAGATGGATACCGCCGGCACGTTCTCGGTGTTCATCGTGCTCGCGCTGGTCGGCATCCTGCTCCACAAAAGCTTGCGCCTGGTCGAGCGCCGCTTCCTGTTCTGGTCCGGCGGCGGCGTCCGCGTGGTCGGAAGCTGAAGCCGCAGACAACCCAAGTAAAATCGAGGAAACAGCATGCTCACACGTCGTCATTTCAATGCGCTTGCCGGCGCCGCCGGCGTCACGCTGCTTTCGACGCACCGGGCGCCCGGCCAGTCGGTGCCGGTGGTGCGGCTCGGCAACGCGTCCGGCGTGATCGACGCGCAGATCACCTTCCTCACCATCGGACAGCACAAGCGCACGCCGTTCTACGCCGACGAAGGCTGCGCGCTCGAAATCCTCAACATGTCCGGCGTCGGCCAGACCATGCAGTCGCTGGCGGCCGGCAACTGCGACACCTCGGCGGTGTCGCCGGTGCCGTTCCTCAACGTCTACGCCAAGAACCCGAACATCGACCTGATCTTCCCCTACTGCTGGCTGCGGCAGCCGCACTGGTCGGTGGCGGTGAAGCCGGACAGCAAGATCCAGTCGCTGCAGGAGCTGAAGGGCAAGACCATCGGTATCCGCAACCAGGGCGACACCGGCTACATCAGCGGCCGCGTGATGTTCAAGGAGCTCGGCATCGATCCCGACAAGGACATCGAATGGGTGTCGGTCGGCGACGGCGGGCCGGCCGGACAGGCGGTACACAGCGGACGTGTCGACGCCATGGCGCTGTGGGACGGCGCCTTCGCGCGCGTCGAGATCGCCGGTTTCGCGCTGCGCCACCTGCCGAACTCGCCCGGCATGCAGCACCTGTTCGGCAACGCCTTCGCGGTTCGCAAATCGGATCTGTCGAAGAACCGCGACCTCTACGTGCGCTTCTTCCGCGCCATGGCGAAGAACACCGTTTTTGCCCACGCCAATCCGGACGCCGCCATCAGGCTGCATTTCGAGGTCTATCCGGAGACCAAGCCGAAGGGCAAAAGCGAAGCCGAGACGATGACGGAAGCGCGCAAGGTCAACGAGTCGCGACGCGACAAGTGGTACGCCGGTGCGTGGCAGAGCGACAAGCGGCTCGGCGCCATGTCGAAGGCGGAGTGGGAAGCGCAGGTGAAGTTCGCCGGGCTCGAAGGACAGATCAAGGACGTGACGCCGATTTTCACCACCGACCTGCTCGACGACATCAACAAGTTCGACCGCGCCGCGATCGAGAAGATGGCGATCGAGTTCAAGGTTTAACTGTCGTCATTCCGGAAAGCCCGCGTGCGAGCGCGGCTGTCCGGAATCCATACGCCGCAGCTCTCGCGGAAGGTCACAACCGTTCGTGCCCTTCAGGCTTGCTGCGGCGTATGGATTCCGGGCTCGCGAGCTTCGCTCGCGCCCCCGACGGCCTAAGGAATCCGCCAATGCCGCAACGCCCGCTTTACCTCACCGAAGACGACGTCGCGCGCCTGGTCGACGTGCGCGATGCGATCGCGGCGCTGGAGGAGGCGTTCGCCGCCTGGCGCGATCCCGGCACCGTCAACCTGCCGCGCCAGCGCGCGCCGCTGCCGGGCGGCTTCTTCAACCTGATGGGCTCGACCTACGGCCGCAAAGGCGTGTTCGGCCTGAAGGCCTATTACGGCGGCGCGGCCGGCGCGTTCTTCTCGGTCTCGCTTTTTTCCAGCGAGGAGCGGCGCCTGCTGGCGGTGATCGAGGCCGACCTGCTCGGGCGCTTGCGCACCGGCGCAGCCAGCGGCCTCGCCACCAAGGTGCTGGCCAAGGAGCGCGCTGCCACGCTCGGCGTGATCGGCTCCGGCAATCAGGCGCGCGCGCAGACGCTCGCGGTCTGCGCGGTGCGGCCGATCGAAGAAATCCGCGTGCACAGCCGCTCGGCCGAGCGCGCGCACGCGTTCGCGCGCTCGCTCCAGGAGGAGACCAGCGTGCGCACGACCGCGGCGCTGTCGGCGCAGGCCTGCGTGCGCGAGGCCGACGTGGTGGTGCTGATCACCAAGGCGACCGAGCCGGTGGTGCGCTCGGAATGGCTTTCTGACGGCGTGCACATCAACGCCGCCGGCGCCAATGCGGCGACCCGGCGCGAGCTCGACGCCGCCACCGTGCTACGCGCGCGGGTGCTGGCGACCGACGACCGCTCGCAGGCGCAGGTCGAGGCAGCCGAGTTCCGCGACCTGGTGGGCGAAGGGCGGCTGCGCTGGGAGGACGTGCACGAGCTTGGCGACCTCGTCACCGGCGCGGTGCGCGGGCGCGGCGAGGCCAAGGACGTGACGCTGTTCAAGTCGCTCGGCGTCTCGCTCGAGGACATGGCGTTCGCCGAGCTGATCTACCGCCGCGCGCTCGCTAAGGGCGTCGGCCGGGAGATGTGAAAATGAGTGTCCCGGACGCGCTGCAGCACGAAGTGGCGCAGCGCTGAGCCGGGACCGTTCCGGCGGAGGTCTTCGCGGTCCCGGTTCTGCAGCGCGTCACTCCGTGCCGCGCAGCGCCCGGGACGCGAACAACTCACAGCGGCTTGAAACTCCTGTCGAGCGCGACATCGATCAGCGCCGGCGCGTCGGCGGCGAGGCATTCGGAGATCAGCCGGCGCGCCTCGTCGAGCGTGGTGGCGCGCTCGCCGCGCACGCCGAGCGAACGCGCGAGCCCGGCAAAGTCGATCGGCGGATCTTCCAGGTCCATAGCGACGTAGCGGTCGGTCTGCGCCGCATGCGCCTTCATCGCATGCACGCGCTGCTTCAGGATACGGTACGAGGTGTTGTTGAAGATCACGTAGACCACCGGCACGCGGTCGTGCGCGGCGGTCCACAGCGCCTGGATCGTGTACATGGCGCTGCCGTCGCCGATCATCGCCAGCACCGGCCGCTGCGGGTTGGCGAGCTTGACGCCGACCGCGGCCGCGAGCCCCCAACCGATGCCGCCGCCGCGCATGCCGTAGTGGTTCTGCGCCTCGTCGCGCAGGATCAGTTGCCGCATGCCGGGGTTCGACGAGATCGTCTCGTCGACCACGATCGCATCCTTCGGCAGGATCTCGCTGATCGCGTCGATCAAAGCGAGCGCCGTGATCGACGCATTGCCGGCCTCCGCGCGGGCGCGCGTGCGGAGCTTCTCGCGTTCGCCCGCGATCGTCTCGCGCATGCGATCGCCGCGTTCGCGCGCCTTGGCGCGGTCGCCCGCACTCATGCGCTTGCCGAGCGCCTGCACGAGCTCGGCGATCGATGCTTTGGCGTCGCCGACCATCGCTATCTCTTCCGGATAATTTTTGCCGAGCTCCCACGGGTCGCTATCGAGATGGATGATCTTGAGCCCGTCCGGCACCGCCTTGACTTTCGACGGCAGCGACAGCGTGAACATGTCGCCGCCGACCGAGAACAGCACATCGTGCTGCTCCAGGATGGCGCGGATCTGCGGCTCCAGCCGCATGATGTGGCCGCGGAACAGCGGATGCGCGGTCGGCACCGGCGAGGTGTTGTCGACCGATTCCATGCGGATCGGCGCGCCCAGCATTTCGGCGAGTGCGACGATCTCGGCCTGCGCGCCGCTCGCGGCGGCGTCGCTGCCGGTGAGGATCAGCGGCCGCTCGGCATTGGCGAGCAGCACTGCGGCGCGCTCGATCGCGTCGGCATCGGCGCGCGCGCGCGTCGCCACCCGGGTCGGGCGGCCGAGATCGAGATCGGCCTCGTCGTTGAGGATGTCGCCCGGCAGCGACAGAAAAACCGGTCCGGTCGGCGGCGCCAGCGCGGTGGTGATGGCGCGGCGCAGCATGCGCGGCAGGTCGGCGACGCGATGCACCTCCGCGGACCACTTCACCAGCGGCCGCGCGATCGGCGGCAGGTCGCCCCACAGGATCGGCTCCATCACGTTGAAGCTTTGCTCGTGCTGCCCGGCGGTGACCAGCACCGGTGCGCCCGCCTTGTAGGCGTCGTAGAGCATGCCCATGGCGTTGCCGAGCCCGGGCGTGACGTGCACGCTCACCACCGCCAGCCGGCGGCCGGCCTGCGCATAGCCGCCCGCCATCGCCATCACGGCGGCTTCCTGCAGCGCCAGCACGTAGCGCGGCGAGCTCTCCACCGCGAGCGCGTCCATCAGCGGCAACTCGGTGGTGCCGGGATTGCCGAAGATGATCTCCACCCCCTCCTGCCGCAGGATTTCGAGGAAGGCGCGCTTACCGGACATCACGGGCATGCGGAGGTTTCCTTGAGCGGGCGAGAGGAAACGAAGGCGGGGCCGTCGCGCCAGCGCGGTGCCGGCAGGTGCTCAGGCGCGATACTAACGCACGAAGCGGTAGCGGAAGCGCTCGCCGTCCGCCTCGATGCGGCCGGTGGTCGGATGCGGGAAGTGGATCGGCAGCAGCAGCGTGCCGGTGTCGGCCACCTCGCCGAAGAAGCGGCGGCGCGAGCGCACCGCCTCTTTCGTGTCCCAGTCGAAGATCGTGAACCATTCCGGCTCGCGCACCTGCAGCGCATGGTGCATGAGGTCGCCGGTGACCACCGCGCGCTGCCCGCCGGAGCGGATGTTGACGCAGCAGTGGCAGGGCGAATGGCCGGGCGTCGGCGTCAGCGACACGGTCTCGTCGAGCTCGTAATCATCGTCGACCAGCAGGGCCTGCCCGGCCTCGACCACCGGCTCGCAGTTGAAGCGCCAGACATTGCCGGGCGGATTCGTGCCGCGCTTGGTCGCCTCTTCCCAGGCGGCATATTCGCGCTTGTGGAAGACGTACTTGGCGTTCGGGAAGGTCGGCACCCAGCGGCCGTCGCGCAGCACCGTGTTCCAGCCGCAGTGATCGATGTGCAGGTGGGTGCAGAAGACGTAGTCGATGTCCTCGAACCGCAAGCCGGCGGCGCGAAAGCCATCGAGCCACGGCTGCTTCGGGAAATCCATCGGCGGCGGGTAGCCCTTGTCCTCGCCGGTGCAGGTGTCGACCAGGATGGTGAGCTTGGGCGTGCGCACCACGAAGGTCTGGTAGGTGATCACCATGCGGCCGGACGCCGGGTCGAACACCTCGCGGTCCATCTCGGCGAGGTGCCGCTTGCCGACTTCCGGGTCGTAGGCCGGGAACATCTCTTCCGGCTTACGCCATGGCCCGTCCCGCTCGACGATGCTGGTGATGGTGACGTCGCCGATCGTCAGCGTCTGCATGGTGTCCTCCCCCGGACGAACTCACTCGGTCACGAACGACCGCAGCATTTTGCCGAACGCTTCCGGCTGTTCCAGCGGCGAAGCGTGCCGCGCCGGCGACAGCCATTCGAGCCTCGCGTTCGGGATCGCCTTCGCCATCCAGCGCGCCGCTTCCTGAAAGTCCGGAATGTCCTCGGTCCCGCAGACGACCAGCGTCGGCGCCTTGATGGTCGGCGTCAATTCGCGCAGATCGGCGCGCGCCAGCGTCTCGCAGGCGAGGGCGTAACCTTCGCCCGCCACCTTGGCGAACCGCTCGCGTACGTACCGCACCGCCGGCGGATTACCTTTCACGAAATCCGACGTGAACCAGACGGTGAGCAGATGCTCGGTCATCGCCGAGACGCCCTTGCCGCGGGCGGTGGCGGCGCGCTCCGCCCACATCGCGCGCGAGGCGTCGGTGTAGCGCGGCGTGGTGTCGACCAGCACCACCTTCTCGACCAGCTCCGGATTGGCCGCGGCGAAGTGCTGCGCCACCAGCCCGCCGAGCGAGATGCCGACCACGCTGGCGCGCTTGACGCCCTGCTGCTGCAGCAGTTCGCGAAGCTGGGCGGACAGATCTTCTATGTCGTACGCACTCGACGGCACCGACGTGCGGCCGTGGCCCGGGAAGTCGTAGCGCATCACCTTGAAGTCCGGCCCGAGCGCAGCAGCCGCATCATCCCAAACATGATGGTCGACGCCGAGGCAATGCAGCATGACCACCGCCGGCCCCGATCCTTCCGATACGACTTCCACGCCAGCCGCGCTCAGTTTCCCCGCCATGCCGTTTCTTCCCTCGCTTCGTCGGCGGACAGATTCCCGCACTGAATGAAGCGAGGAAAGTAGCGGGAAGCAAATCGTCCGATCAACCGTACGACGGTTGCGTCGATGCGGCGGGGTTAGGAAACGGCGGTCTTGACCCCCGTGGTCACCGCCACGCCAGCAGCGCCAGCAGTCCGAGCGCGGCGAGCACGATCACGCCGATGAGGATCCAGGCGTGCCCGGGTCCCGACCGCGGAGGCTTGTGCGCGGGACGATGCCGTTCGTGCTCGGCCGCGCGCGCCACCGCCTCGGCCGGCGGCGGGGTGCCGGCGGCTTCTTCATCGGCGCCGAGCGGAACAGCAGCCGGATCCGGAAACGGAACCTTGTCGCCGGTCCGGCCGCTGTCGATCTCGGTCCGGAGCTGGTCCGCATGCCGAATATTCTTTCCGGGCTCGTTGGCCGCCATGACGCACGCTCCGTGATGCTGTGCATAGAAGCCGGGCCGCCGCCCGAGGTTCCCGTAACGCCGCTGTTGCGACCCGTGGCAAAAATCGGAACTGCGGCGGCAATGCCACAGGCTTTGCTGCTAGCTTCGCAAACATCAGCGTCGGTGCCTCTCGCCAGAGAGGTGAAACGGGAACGCGGTGCGGGACTTTCCGTCCCAATGCCGCGGCTGCCCCCGCAACTGTAAGCGGATCGTCCTCGATCCCCCCTACGCCACTGATCCACGCGGATCGGGAAGGCAGGTCGAGGACCATGATCCGCGAGCCAGGAGACCGGCCGACGCTTCAAACCAGCTCATTCGGCGGCGGGCCGAAAAGGGGGAAGTGTGCGCATTCGGCTAGGTCCTCTCTCGTCGGCCGTCTTGGCGGCCGCGCTCATCCATCATGCGCCTGCGGCCGCGCAGGACAGTCCCAGAACCGAAACGTTGCCCGACGTGGTGGTGACCACGCCGGGCCGCATGGCGCAGCCGCTGGCGCAGACCGGCAGCGCCGTGACGGTGGTGACGCGCGAGGAGCTCGCAACCACCAACCCGGCTTCCGCGATCGACGCGTTGCGCAGCGTTCCAGGAGTGGATCTCAGCGAGACCGGCGGCCCCGGCGGTACCATCGCGGTACGGCTGCGCGGCGCCAGCCCGGGGCAGACGCTGGTGATGATCGACGGCATCCGCGTCAACGATCCGAGCGGTGCGCCGGGAGAGTTCGATTTCTCGCTGCTGCCGCCGACTTTGATCGAGCGCATCGAGGTGCTGCGCGGGCCGCAAAGCGCGCTCTACGGCTCCGATGCGATCGGCGGCGTGGTGAATGTCATCACCAAGACCGGCAGCGGTCCGCCGCGCGCCGAAATCCGCGCCGAGGCGGGGAGCTACGGCACGGTCTCGACCAACGGCGCGCTCATCGGCTCGAACGGGCCGTGGTCGTATGCCTTCTCCGGCACCGCGCAACGCAGCGACGGCTTCTCGCGCTACGGCTACCGCATCGCGGCGATCGAAGCGCGCTTCCCCAGGCTCGAGAATGACGGGTTCCTGCGCTTCGGCGGCTACGGCAAGGTCGGCCACGATGCCGGCAATGGCGTGCGCTTCGAGGTCGGCGCGCTCTCGACCTGGACCCGCGCCGACTACGACGCCGCGACCGGCGCGTTCCCGGACACGCCCAGCCTGGCGGAACGCGTCTTCCAGCAGGCCTGGGCGCGCAGCTCCGTCGACACGTTCGACGGCGCGCTGACACACACGATCACCGCGTTCGTCAACCGCACCTACCGCTGGTTCAACGACGTCAGTTACCGCACCAACATGCTGCCGCGGAACACCACCTCGACGGTCAGCGAGTTCGTCGGCGACCGCGTCGGCGCGGAGTACCAGGGCAACCTGCAGCTCGGCGCGTTCGGCTCGCTCGTGTTCGGCAGCCGCTACGAGCATGAGACGGCCAACACCTTCAACGAAAGGCTGCTGCCGACGCCGCTGGCGCGCAGCCGCACGCTGTCGGCCGAGCAGGACACACGCTCGATCTTCGCGCTGTATCAGCTTCCGATCGGCGAGCGGCTGATCCTCTCGCTCGGCGGCCGCGTCGACGACATCCCCGATGTCGACCGCTTCGCCACCTGGCGCGCCACTGCGGCCTACCTGATCCCGGAGACCGGCACCAAGCTGCGCACCAGCGCCGGCACCGGCGGAAAAGCGCCGACCCTCTTTCAGCGCTTCGACCCGAGCTTCGGCAATCCGAACCTCACCTCGGAGGAGAGTTTTGGCGCCGATGCTGGTTTCGACCAGACCTTCTTCAACGGCCGCGCCACTCTGTCGGTGACGGCGTTTAAGAACGAGTTCAGCAACCTGATCGAGTTCGGCACTAATCCGAACTGCACCGCCCTGCAGACGTTCGGCTGCTACAGCAACGTGGCGCGCGCGCAAAGCCGGGGCGTGGAGGTCGGCGCCGATGCGGAGCTGTGGCCGTCGCTGGCGCGCCTGAAGATCGCCTACACCTATCTCGATGCCACGGACGAGCGCACGGGAAAACGCCTGTCGCGCCGTCCCGAGCACGCCGGCCGGGTCGCGCTGGCGCTGACGCCGACGGAGAAATGGCTGATCGAGCCGCGCGTGTTCTTCTTCTCGGAACGCTTCAGCGGTTCCAACGAAACCAACCGGCTGGAGCCCTATACGCGGCTCGATGTCTACACCGAGTACCGCATCGACCCGACCTGGAAGGTGTTCGCGCGGCTGGAGAACGCCACCGACACCCGCTACCAAGAGGTCTTCAACTTTGGGACCACCGGCCGCGCGCTCTATGGCGGCTTCAACGCGGCATGGTGACGGTGACGCCTTCCAGCCAATCACGCTCGGCCGCGCTGGGCATCCTGGGTGCGGTCAGCGTTCTGCTGTTCCTGCTGTCGCTCGGGATCGGACCGGTGCGGCTTTCGCCGCTGACGGTGGCGAGCGCACTGATCGGCGGCGGCAGCGAGGAGCAGCGCATCATCGTGCAGGAGATCCGGCTGCCGCGCGCGATCCTCGGGCTCGCGATCGGCGCCGTGCTGGGTCTCGCCGGCGCCGCCCTGCAGGGCTTGTTGCGCAACCCGCTGGCGGCGCCGTCGCTGTTCGGCGCCCCGCAATCGGCCGCCTTCGGCGCGGTGCTGATGATCGCGACCGGCGTCGCGGACGTGCGCTCGTTCGCGCTGCCGCTCGCCGCCACCGCGGCGGCATTCGTCTCGGTGTTCCTCTTGCTGGCGGTGGCCGGACGCAACGCCGGGCTGCTGCTGCTGATCCTCGCCGGGCTGGCAATCTCCAGCCTGGCGGGCGCCGCGACCGCACTCGCCATGAACCTCGCGCCGAATCCCTTTGCAGCATTGGAGATCGCATTCTGGCTGCTGGGCTCGCTGGAGGACCGCAGCTTCCGCCATGTCGTGCTCGCACTGCCCTTCATCGTCGCCGGCGCCGTGCTGCTGATGTCGCAGCGCCATGCCTTCCGCACGCTCACGCTCGGAGAGGAGAGCGCGCAGAGCCTCGGCGTCGATGTCGGCCGGCTGCGGCTGGTGGTGATCGCCGGCGTAGCGCTCGGCGTCGGGGCAGCGGTGGCGGTCGCCGGCACGATCGGATTCATCGGGCTGGTGGCGCCGCACCTGGTGCGGCCGCTGGTCGGGCACGATCCGGCGCGGCTGCTGTTGCCGAGCGCGCTCGCCGGGGCCGCGCTGCTGCTCGCCGCCGACATCGCGGTGCGCATCATCCCGTCCACCACCGACATCAAGGTCGGGGTGCTCACTGCGATCATCGGCGTGCCGTTCTTCCTTTATCTGATCATGCGCGAGCGCCGGTCGCTCAGCGGGGGCCTCGCATGAGCGCACCGGCATATCTGGTGGCACAGCACGTCACGGTGCGGCTGGCTGGGCGCGCCGTGGTCCAAAATGTGACGTTCTCGCTGCCGCGCCGCTCGCTCACCGCCCTGGTCGGTCCGAACGGCGCCGGCAAGACAAGCTTGCTGCGTGCGATTGCCGGACTCATTCCGGCTGAAGGCACGATCGGGATCGGTGACACATCGGTCGCGACGCTCTCCATCAGCGAGCGCGCGCGCCGTTTCGCTTATCTGCCGCAAGGCCACACCGTGCACTGGCCGCTCCCGGTGCGCGACATCGTCGCGCTCGGGCGCTATCCGCACGGCGTCACCGATCCGGCGCGGCTGCCCGCGCACGACACCGAGATCGTAGAACGCGCGATGCGCGCCGCCGACGTGATCGGGCTCGCCGACCGCCGCGTGACCGAGCTCTCCGGCGGCGAGCGCAGCCGCGTCGTGCTCGCCCGCGTGCTCGCGGTCGAAGCACCGGTGATCCTCGCGGACGAGCCGATCGCCTCGCTCGACCCGCGCTACCAGCTCGAAGTGATGGGTGTGCTGCATCGCGCGGCCGAAGCCGGCGCCCTGGTGATCGTCGTCACGCACGATCTGGGCCTAGCGGCGCGCTTCGCCGACAACGTGCTGGTGCTGCAGGACGGCAGGCTCGCGGCCGCAGGGGCTCCATCGAAGGCATTCTCGCCGGAGGTACTTGCCGACGTTTTCCGCGTGCAGGCGTTCCGCGCCGAGGAAGGCGGCAAGGCGGTGATCGTGCCGTGGTCCGCCACGTGATCAGCGATGCGTGAGCGCATCCCGCAGCGCCGTTCCCAAGCGGTCCAGCCCGC
>DASWSO010000319.1:0-7956 GCA_036402635.1 Xanthobacteraceae bacterium | reverse complement strand
GATCGGCCTGATCGGCGAGCGCGTCGACCTGACCTATCCGTACCAATACCTCGGCGCCGGTCCCGAGACCCTCACCGAAGTCGCCAATGGCAACGATTTCACCGGGCTGCTGCAGTCGGCGAAGCGGCCGCTGATCGTGGTCGGGCAGGGCGCCCTGGCGCGGCCGGACGGTGCCGCGGTGCTGGCGCTCGCCGCCCGCATCGCCCGCGATACCGGCGTGTTCGCGGACGACTGGAACGGCTTCTGCGTGCTGCATACGGCCGCCGCTCGCGTCGGCGCGCTCGACCTCGGTTTCGTGCCGGGCGAGGGCGGCCGCAACGCCCGGCAGATGGCGCAGCCGGGTGGGCTCGACGTGCTGTTCTCGCTCGGGGCCGACGAGATCGAGGTCGGACCCGGTGCCTTCGTGGTCTATATCGGCACCCATGGCGACCGTGGCGCGCATCGCGCCGATGTCATTCTTCCGGGTGCCGCCTATCCGGAGAAGTCCGGCATCTTCGTCAACACCGAGGGCCGCGTGCAGCTGGCCGCACGCGCCTCGTTCCCGCCCGGCGACGCGCGTGAGGATTGGGCTATCCTGCGCGCGCTCAGCGACGTGCTCGGCCATCGCCTGCCGTACGATTCGCTGGCCGCGTTGCGCCGCGCGCTGTTCGCCGCGCATCCGCACCTGCAGCGGGTCGATACCATCGAGCCGGGCCGGGCAGGCGACGTTGGCCGCCTGGCGACGCTCGGCGGAACGCCGGAGAAGACGCCGTTCCGTTCCGCGCTGCCGGATTTCTACCTCAGCAACGCGATCGCGCGCGCGTCCGCCGTGATGGCGGAATGCTCAGCGCTGGCGCACGCCCATGCGCCGGCGCTGACGGCGGCGGAGTAGGCGCGATCCATGGCCGAGTTCTGGTCCCTCTATCTGCTGCCGCTGCTGATCATGGTCGGGCAGAGCCTGCTGCTGCTGGTTTCGCTGCTGATCGTGACCGCCTATGTGCTCTATGCCGACCGCAAGATCTGGGCGGCGGTGCAGCTGCGGCGCGGGCCCAACGTGGTCGGCCCCTGGGGGCTGTTCCAATCGTTCGCCGACCTGCTGAAGTTCGCGCTGAAGGAGCCGGTGATCCCGGCCGGCGCCAACAAGGGCGTTTTCCTGCTGGCGCCGCTGGTGTCGGGACTGCTGGCGCTCTCCGCCTGGGCGGTGATCCCGGTCAATGCCGGCTGGGTCGTCTCCGACATCAATGTCGGCATCCTCTACATCTTCGCGATCTCGTCGCTCGGCGTCTACGGCATCATCATGGGCGGCTGGGCTTCGAACTCGAAGTATCCGTTCCTGGGCGCGCTGCGCTCCGCCGCGCAGATGGTCTCCTACGAAGTCTCCATCGGCTTCGTCATCATCACCGTTCTGCTGTGCGCCGGCTCGCTCAACCTGAGTGCCATCGTGGAGGCGCAGAACACCCGCTTCGGGATGCTCGGCTGGTACTGGCTGCCGCTGTTCCCGATGTTCATCGTGTTCCTGATCTCGGCGCTGGCCGAGACCAACCGGCCGCCGTTCGACCTGCCGGAAGCGGAATCGGAGCTGGTCGCCGGCTACATGGTGGAATACGGCTCCACTCCCTACATGCTGTTCATGCTGGGCGAGTACGTCGCCAGCATCACCATGTGCGCGATGGCGACGATCCTGTTCCTCGGCGGCTGGCTGCCGCCGTTCGCGGTCGCGCCGTTCACCTGGGTGCCGGGCATCTTCTGGTTCCTGTTCAAGGCGATGCTGTTGTTCTTCATCTTCGCCATGGTGAAGGCGATCGTGCCGCGCTATCGCTACGACCAGCTGATGCGGCTCGGCTGGAAGGTGTTTCTGCCGCTGTCGCTCGCGATGGTGGTCATCGTCGCCGCCGTGCTGCAGTTCACCGGCTTGGCGGCACGATGAGCGGCTCGACCACAACCACCGTCACGCCCGCGCCTGCCGCGGGCATCCACGTCTTGCCTTGGGCGGCTGCAAAGACGTGGATGGCCCGGACAAGCCCGGCCATGACGAACGAGAGAACGAAGCCATGCGGTTAGATCAGGCGGCGCGCTCGATATTCCTGTGGGAATTCGTCAAGGCGTTCGGGCTCGGCATGCGCTATTTCTTCAAGCCCAAGGCCACCATCAACTATCCGTTCGAGAAGAACCCGCTGTCGCCGCGCTTCCGCGGCGAGCATGCGCTGCGCCGCTATCCCAACGGCGAGGAGCGCTGCATCGCCTGCAAGCTGTGCGAGGCGGTGTGCCCGGCGCAGGCGATCACCATCGAGGCGGGGCCGCGCCGCAATGACGGCACGCGGCGCACCACGCGCTACGACATCGACATGGTGAAGTGCATCTATTGCGGGCTGTGCCAGGAAGCTTGCCCGGTCGATGCGATCGTGGAGGGGCCGAACTTCGAGTTCGCCACCGAGACCCGCGAGGAGCTGCTGTTCGACAAGGAGCGCCTGCTCGCCAACGGCGACCGCTGGGAGCGGGAGATCGCCAAGAACCTCCAGCTCGACGCGCCCTACCGGTGATCGACGCATGACGCTCGCGGCCGCCTTTTTCTATCTCTTCGCGTCCATCTGCGTCGGCTCGGCGCTGATGGTGATCGCTGCGAAGAACCCGGTGCATTCGGTGCTGTACCTGATCCTGGCGTTCGTCAACGCGGCGGGACTGTTCGTGCTGCTCGGCGCCGAGTTCCTCGCCATGATCCTGGTGGTGGTCTATGTCGGCGCGGTCGCGGTGCTGTTCCTGTTCGTCGTGATGATGCTGGACGTGGATTTCGCCGAGCTGCGCCAGGGAGCCCTGCAGTACCTGCCGATCGGCGTGCTGGTCGGCATCGTGTTCCTGGTCGAGCTGGTGCTGGTGGTGGGCACTTGGGTGGTCGGACCCGGGATCCCGAGCACGATCACGGCGCCGATCCCGCCGGCCGACGCCGTCACCAATACCGAGGCGATCGGCCTCGTGCTCTACACCCGCTACATCTACTACTTCCAGGCCGCCGGCATCGTGCTGCTGATCGCCATGATCGGCGCCATCGTGCTGACGCTGTCGCATCGCCGCGGCGTCAAGCGGCAGAACATCGCCGCGCAGATCGCGCGCACGCCGGCGACTGCGATCGAGGTGAAGAAGGTCGCGCCGGGGCAGGGGATCTAAGCGATGGCCGTCAGCCTCGGACATTACCTTGTCGTCGGCGCGATCCTGTTCACCCTCGGCATCCTCGGCATCTTCCTCAACCGCAAGAACGTCATCGTCATCCTGATGTCGATCGAGCTGATCCTGCTCGCCGTCAACGTCAACCTGGTGGCGTTCTCGGCCTTTCTGGGCGATCTGGTCGGGCAGGTGTTCGCGCTGCTGGTGCTCACGGTGGCGGCGGCGGAGGCGGCGATCGGCCTCGCCGTCCTGGTCGTGTTCTACCGCAACCGCGGCTCCATCGCGGTCGAAGACATCAACCTGATGAAAGGCTAGAGCCGGGCGCATGTACCAAGCCATCGTCCTGCTTCCGCTGCTCGGCGCGATCCTCGCGGGCATCATCGCGATCGCCGGGGCGCGCCTGCGCCACCCCGGCGGCGGGCCGCTCCCGGGCGCCGAGAACCATGCCGACGACCCTGCTGCCGGCCATCACGGCTCCGGCGCGCCGGCCACGCACGGCTCCGTCGCCGCGGTTCCGGTCGCGCATCACGAGCCGCACCACGACGACCACGACAAGGCCGAGCCGCCGGCGCAAGGCTCGCGCGCCGCCGAGCTGATCACCTGCACGCTGATGGTGATCGCCGCGATCCTGTCCTGGATCGCGTTCGTGCGCGTCGGCTTCCAGCACCAGGACGCCCGCATCGTGCTGTTCCCGTGGATGATCTCCGGCGAGCTGCACGTCGATTGGGCCCTGCGCGTCGATAGCCTCACGGCCGTCATGCTGGTGGTTGTGAACACCGTATCGGCGCTCGTGCACATCTATTCCATCGGCTACATGGCCGACGATCCGCACCGGCCGCGCTTCTTCGCTTATCTGTCGCTGTTCACCTTCGCGATGCTGGCGCTGGTGACCGCCGACAACCTCGCGCAGCTGTTCTTCGGCTGGGAAGGGGTCGGCCTGGCCAGCTACCTGCTGATCGGCTTCTGGTACAAGCGGCCGAGCGCGAACGCGGCCGCCATCAAGGCGTTCGTGGTCAACCGCGTCGGCGATTTCGGCTTCGCGCTCGGCATCTTCGCGCTGTTCGCGCTGACCTCGTCGGTCAATCTCGACACCGTGTTCGCGGAAGCGCCGACGCTCGCCACCAAGACGATGCACTTCCTCAGCTGGGACGTGAACGCGCTGACGGTGATCTGCATCCTGCTGTTCATGGGCGCGATGGGAAAGTCGGCGCAGTTCCTGCTGCACACCTGGCTGCCGGACGCGATGGAAGGCCCGACCCCGGTGTCGGCGCTGATCCACGCCGCCACCATGGTGACGGCCGGCGTGTTCATGGTGGCGCGGCTTTCGCCGCTGTTCGAGCTGTCGCCGACCGCGCTGGCGGTGGTGACGTTCTTCGGCGCCACCACGGCGTTCTTCGCCGCCACCGTCGGGCTGGTGCAAAACGACATCAAGCGGGTGATCGCGTATTCGACCTGCTCGCAGCTCGGCTACATGTTCGTCGCCATGGGCGTGGGCGCCTATTCGGTCGGCATGTTCCACCTGTTCACCCACGCCTTCTTCAAGGCGCTGCTCTTTCTCGGCTCCGGCTCGGTGATCCTGGCGATGCACCACGAGCAGGACATCCGCAACATGGGCGGGCTCAAGAACAAGATCCCGGTCACCTACTGGATGATGGTGATCGGCACGCTGGCGCTCACCGGCTTCCCGTTCACCGCCGGCTACTACTCGAAGGACGCGATCATCGAGGCCGCCTTCGTCGGCCACAACCCGATGGCGATGTACGGCTTCGTGATGACGGTGCTCGCGGCCGGCATGACCTCGTTCTATTCCTGGCGGCTGATCTTCAAGACCTTCCACGGCGAGCCGCACGACCGGCACCATTACGAGCAGGCGCACGAGAGCCCGCTGGTGGTGCTGGTGCCGCTGGCGATCCTCGCGATCGGCTCGATCGCCGCCGGCTTCGCGTTCAAGGAGATCTTCGCCGGGCATGACGTGGCGGAGTTCTTCCGCGACTCGCTGAAGTTCGGCGAGAACAACCACGTGCTGGAGGAGATGCACCACGTCTCCTGGATGGTGGCGTGGCTGCCGACGCTGATGATGGCGATCGGATTCGTGGTCGCGTATCACTTCTACCTGCGCCGCCCCGACATCCCGGTGGCGCTGGCGGCCGAGCACGACGTGCTCTACCGCTTCCTGCTCAACAAGTGGTACTTCGACGAGATCTACGACGCGCTGATCGTGCGCCCGGCCATCCGGCTCGGAAAGATCCTCTGGCGCTACGGCGACGGCTACGTCATCGACGGGTTCGGGCCTGACGGCATTTCGGCGCGCGTCATCGACGTCACCCGCGGCGTGGTGCGGCTGCAGACCGGCTACCTCTATCACTATGCGTTCGCGATGCTGATCGGCGTTGCCGCGCTGATCACCTGGTTCATGTTCGGCGGGGCGCACTGATGGGCTTTCCGGTGCTCTCGCTCACCACCTTCCTGCCGCTGATCGGCGCGCTGTTCATCGCGGCGCTCGGCCGTGAGGACGAGGCGGTCAAGCGCAACGCCCGCTGGATGGCGCTGTGGACGACGCTCGTCACCTTCGGCATCTCGGTCTATCTGGTCTGGCACTTCGATGCCGGCTCGCCGGAGTTCCAGTTCGTCGAGAAGCGCGAATGGCTCGGCGGCGCCATCAACTACCACATGGGCGTCGACGGCATCTCGCTGCCGTTCATCGTGCTCACCGCCGGCCTGATGCCGCTCTGCATCCTGGCGAGCTGGATCGTGATCGGGCGGCGCGTCAAGGAGTACATGATCGCGTTTCTGGCGCTGGAAACGCTGATGATCGGCACCTTCTCGGCGCTCGATCTGGTGCTGTTCTACCTGTTCTTCGAGGGCGGCCTGATTCCGATGTTCCTGATCATCGGGGTGTGGGGCGGGCCGCGCCGCGTCTATGCGAGCTTCAAGTTCTTCCTCTACACGCTGCTCGGCTCGGTGCTGATGCTGCTCGCCATCATGGCGATGTACTGGGACGCCGGCACCACCGAGATCCCGGCGCTGATGCGGCACGGCTTCGCGGTCGACATGCAGAAGTGGCTGTGGCTCGCCTTCTTCGCCTCGTTCGCGGTGAAGATGCCGATGTGGCCGGTGCACACCTGGCTGCCGGACGCGCATGTCGAGGCGCCCACCGCCGGCTCGGTGATCCTGGCCGCGATCCTGTTGAAGATGGGCGGCTATGGCTTCCTGCGCTTCTCGCTGCCGATGTTCCCGATCGCCTCCTACGACTTCGCGCCGCTGGTGTTCGCGCTGTCGGTGGTCGCGATCATCTACACCTCGCTGGTCGCGCTGGTGCAGGAGGACATGAAGAAGCTGATCGCCTATTCGTCGGTCGCCCATATGGGCTTCGTGACCATGGGCATCTTCACCGCGACCACCCAAGGCGTCGCCGGCGGCATCTTCCAGATGGTGTCGCACGGGCTCGTCTCCGGCGCGCTGTTCCTCTGCGTCGGCGTCGTCTACGACCGCGTTCACACCCGCGAGATCGCGGCCTATGGCGGGCTGGTGAACCGGATGCCGGTCTACGCCGCCGTGTTCATGCTGTTCACCATGGCCAATGTGGGCCTGCCGGGCACCTCCGGCTTCGTCGGCGAGTTCCTCTCCCTGATGGGCACCTTCAAGGCGAACACCTGGGTGGCGACGCTCGCCACCTTTGGGGTCATCCTCTCCGCCTGCTATGCGCTGTGGCTCTATCGCAAGGTCATCTTCGGCGTGATCGAGAAGCCGAATCTGATGGCCATCAAGGACATGGACGCGCGCGAGATCCTGGTATTCGCGCCGCTGGTGATCCTGACGCTGTTCTTCGGCTTCTATCCGAAGCCGGTGCTGGACATGTCCGCCGCATCGGTCGCGGCGCTGCTCGAGACCTATCAGAACGGCCTCAAGGCGCCGCCGACTTCGGCGGTAGCGAAGCGGCAGTGAGCATTCCACGATGAATCCCGTCGCCCTGCCGCCGCTGGTTCCGGTTCTGCCCGAGCTGATCCTGCTCGCCGGATCGCTGATCCTGCTGATGGTCGGCGTTTTCCGCGGTCAGCGCTGGGTGCAGGAGATCAACGGCCTTTCGATCGCGGTGCTGCTGCTGGTCGCCATCATGGTGATCTATCTGCCGCACGGCGCGCTCACCACCTTCAGCGGCAGCTTCGTGGTCGACGACTTCGGCCGCTTCCTGAAGGTGCTGGCGTTGATCGGCTCGGCCGCGACCATCGCGATGTCGAGCCATTACTTCACCCAGGAGCGGCGCGAGCCGTTCGAGTACCCGATCCTCATCATGCTCTCGACCCTCGGCATGATGATGCTGATTTCGGCCAACGACCTGATCGCGCTCTATCTCGGCCTCGAGACGATGAGCCTCGCGCTCTACGTGCTGGCTGCCATCCACCGCGACAACCTGCGCGCCACCGAAGCCGGGCTGAAGTACTTCGTGCTGGGCGCGCTCTCGTCCGGGATGCTGCTCTACGGCTCCTCGCTGATCTACGGCTTCACCGGCACGGTGGCGTTCGACGGCATCGCGCGCGCGACCGCCGAACACGCCTCGACCGGGCTGTTGTTTGGCCTCGTGTTCCTGTTCGCCGGCTTCTGCTTCAAGATCTCGGCGGTGCCGTTCCACATGTGGACGCCCGACGTCTACGAGGGCGCGCCGACGCCGGTCACCGCCTTCTTCGCGGCGGCGCCGAAGGTCGCCGCCATCGCGATGTTCGTGCGCGCCGCGCTCGACGCGTTTCCGGGCATCTCGCCGCAGTGGCAGCAGATCGTGGTGTTCGTCTCCATCGCCTCGATGCTGCTCGGCTCGTTCGC
>DASWSO010000318.1:0-5416 GCA_036402635.1 Xanthobacteraceae bacterium | reverse complement strand
AGGGGCAGCCATTGAGCCACGACAGCCTTGCCGGCACGATCGCGGATGGGCGGCACCGGCTGCGGGTCCGGGTGTACTACGAGGACACTGACTTTTCGGGCGTGGTCTACCACGCGAGCTACCTGCGCTTCATGGAGCGGGGCCGTACCGACCACCTCCGGCTGCTCGGCGCCGACCACCGCGCCTTGTTCGAAGCGACGGCCGCGGAGGCGCCCGGCTTCGCCTTCGTGGTGCGGTCCATGCGAATCGAATTCCTCAAGCCTGCCCGCATGGACGACGTGCTCGAGGTCGTGACTACGCCGCGCGAGGTGAAAGGCGCCTCCATCACGCTGCACCAGCAGGTGCGGCGCGGCGGCGAGCTGCTGGTGGAAGCGGAGGTGCGGGTGGCGTTCGTCTCCGGCGGCAAGGCGCAGCGCATCCCGAAGCCGCTGCGCGACGCGATGGCGCTGCCCACCCCGCCAACCGCGAAATAAACCGATTTTTAATCAAATTCGCGCTGCCTAGGCGCATGCAGCTGAGCCGCACGCCCTCGTTTTGACAGATTCCGCCGGAGATTGGGGACACGGCCCGGGCATGGCCGAGTCCTATGACAGCAGGCGGTTTGGCGGGGCGGTTTTGGCTCGATGCGCCGTTGCCTGCGGGCGCGCGATCCCGCTCACCGTCCAAGGAGGACATCAGCCTCATGAATCCTGCCGATCTCGCGCAGGCAGTCCCGCCTTTGGACGTCTCGATCTTCGGCCTGTTCTGGCAGGCGCATCTCGTCGTCAAGGCGGTGATGCTCGGCCTGCTCGCCGCCTCGGTCTGGGTGTGGGCGATCGTGATCGACAAGACGCTTTTGTTCGGTCGCACCCGCCGTGCCATGAGCCGCTTCGAGCAGACGTTCTGGTCCGGGCAGTCGCTGGAGGAGCTCTACCGCTCGCTCTCCGCCAAGCCGGCGCACGCCACCGCGGCGCTGTTCGTCGCCGCCATGCGGGAGTGGAAGCGCAGCTTCGAGGGCTCGGCGCGCTCGTTTGCCGGCCTGCAGATGCGCATCGAGAAGGTGATGGACGTCACCATCGCGCGCGAGATCGAGCGGCTGGAACGCAACCTGCTGGTGTTGGCGACGGTCGGCTCGGCCGGGCCGTTCATCGGCCTGTTCGGCACCGTCTGGGGTATCATGACCAGCTTCCAGTCGATCGCGGCGTCGAAGAACACGTCGCTGGCCGTCGTGGCGCCGGGCATCGCGGAGGCGCTGTTTGCGACCGCAATTGGCCTGATTGCTGCCATCCCGGCGACCATTTTCTATAACAAATTCAGTTCCGAGGTGAACAAGCAGGCCCAGCGGCTCGAGGGGTTCGCCGACGAATTCTCCGCGATCCTGTCGCGGCAGATCGACGAACGGGCGTGAGGCTTTAGGGGATGGCGGCCAGCGGTCCAGGCGGATCGGTATCGTTCGGCCGGCGGCGGCATCGCCGCCGCGGCGTCATGAGCGAGATCAACGTCACGCCGATGGTCGACGTGATGCTGGTGCTGCTGATCATCTTCATGGTCTCGGCGCCGCTGCTCACGGTCGGCGTGCCCATCGACCTTCCGCAGACGCAGGCGAAGGGGCTCGACCAGGACCGCGAGCCGCTCACCGTGTCGGTCAACACCAAGGGCCAGGTCTTCCTGCAGAGCTCCGAAATCAAGGTCGACGATCTGGTGCCGAAGCTGCAGGCGATCACGCAGGCGCGCGGCGGCCTCGACGAACGCATCTACGTGCGCGGCGACCGCAAGGTAGACTACGGCACCGTGATGAAGGTGATGGGGCGCCTGTCGACCGCGGGCTACCGGCGCGTCGCGCTGGTGACCGAAGTGGAGCAGGGCTCCTGATGAAGCTGCCGCGGATCGACAAAGGTGTCGCTGTCTCCGCCACCACGCATGCCGCGGTGCTGCTGTGGGCGGCGGTGTCGTTCGGCGCCAAGCCGCTGGAAACCAAGCACGTCGATTCCGTGTTCGTGGAGACGATCTCCTTCACCGAATTCTCCGAGATGACGGCCGGCTCGAAGACGGCGCCGAAGAAGGAGGCGCCGAAGAAGCTGGTCGAGAAGGTGGCCGAGCCGAAGCCGGTGGAGAACACCGAAGGCAAGGTGGTGGAGAAGAAGCCGGAGATCCAGGCCGCCGCCTCGGCGCCCGAGAAGCCGCCGGAGCCGAAGGTCGAGGAGCCGAAAAAGGAGCCTCCGAAAGAGGTCGCCAAGAAGGAGCCGGAGAAGAAGCCGCCGCTCGACGCGGAGGCGCTGAGCCGCGAGATCAAGAAGGAAACACCGAAGAAGGAAGAGGCCAAGAAGGAGGAGGCGAAGCCCGCTCCGAAGAAGCCCGATCCTCCGAAGGTGGCGGAGCGCAAGCCGGTGCCGCCGCAGGAGACCAAGCTCGACTTCAACCAGATTTCCGCGCTGCTCGATAAGCGGCAGCCGCAGCGGCTCGCTGCCACCGGCGACGCGATCAACACCATGGCGTCGCTCGGCACTTCGACCGGCAATGCGCCGAAGCTGTCGCAGAGCGAGATGGACGCTTTGCGCGCACGGCTGCAGCAGTGCTGGAACCCGCCGGCCGGCCAGGCGGACGCGCGCGACCTCGTCGTCGAGGTCCGCATCCAGTTCAATCGCGATGGCACCCTCTCCGCGGACCCGCGCGTGATCTCGCGCATCAACCCCGGCTATCAGCAGGTGGCGGCCGAAAGCGCGCTGCGCGCGGTGCGCCGCTGCGCGCCCTACACGTTCCTGCCGGCGGCGAAATACGACTCCTGGAAGGACGTCGAGGTGACGTTCGATCCGCGCGACCTGTTCCGCGGCTGACCCTTTGCTCCTGAGATCAAGATCACCAAGAATGTTTCGCCACACCGCCTCGCTCTCCCGCCGTGACCTGCTGATCGGCTCGGCTTCCGTCGGCGCGCTCGCGCTCGGTGGCGTCGCGCCCGCGCTGGCGGCGCTCAAGCTCGACGTCACCCAGGGCACCGTGCAGCCGCTGCCGATCGCGATTCCCGACTTCGTCGGCGACAGCGAAGCGGCGCGCACGGTGAGCGGCATCATCACGTCCAACCTGCGCCGCTCCGGGCTGTTCGCGCCGATCGATCAGGCCGCCTACATCGAGAAGATCACCAACATCGACGCGGTGCCGCGCTTCCCGGACTGGCGCGTGATCAATGCGCAGGGCCTCGTCACCGGCCGCATCACGCGGCAGGGCGACGGCCGCCTGAAGACCGAGTTCCGGCTATGGGACGTTTTCGCCGGCCAGCAGCTCGCCGGCCAGCAGTACTTCACCACCGCCGAGAACGCGCGCCGCATCGCCCACATCATCTCGGATGCGATCTACGAGCGGCTCACCGGCGAAAAGGGTTACTTCGACACCCGCATCGTGTTTATCGACGAGACCGGTCCGAAGGAGCGCCGCGTCAAGCGCCTCGCCATCATGGACCAGGACGGCGCCGGCGTGCGCTACCTGACGCGCGGCGAAGACTTGGTGCTGACGCCGCGGTTCTCGCCGTCGACGCAGGAAATCACCTACATGTCGTACGGCGCGACCGATCCGCGCGTGCTGCTGCTCAACATCGAGACCGGGCAGCGCGAGGTCGTCGGCAACTTCCCCGGCATGACGTTCTCGCCGCGCTTCTCGCCCGACGGGCAGCGCGTCATCATGAGCCTGCAGCAGGGCGGCAATTCCAATATCTTCGTGATGGACCTGCGCTCGAAGTCGACCACGCGGCTGACCGATGCGGCCGCGATCGACACCGCGCCGTCCTACTCGCCCGACGGGGCGCGCATCTGCTTCGAGTCCGATCGCGGCGGCAAGCCGCAGATCTACGTGATGCCGGCCGGCGGCGGCGGAGCGCAGCGCATCAGCTTCGGCGACGGCTCCTACTCGACGCCGGTGTGGTCGCCACGCGGCGACTACATCGCCTTCACCAAGCAGGGCGGCGGGCGCTTCGCCATCGGCGTGGTGAAGCCGGACGGCAGCGGCGAGCGCCTGCTCACCGAAGGCTTCCACAACGAAGGGCCGACCTGGGCTCCGAACGGGCGCGTGCTGATGTTCTTCCGCGATCCGGGCGGCGCCTCCGGGCCGGCGCTCTATACCGTCGACATCACCGGCCGCAACGAGCAGCGCATCCCGACGCCGGCTTATGCATCCGATCCGGCGTGGTCGCCGCTGCTGTCCTGAAAGGTTACGGCTCGCTAACCATTGCGAGAGCTTTAACGCCGAGTGTGCTTTTCGGCCGGTCAAAGCAAGGTGGCGTCAAGGTTGACGGAACCTTCGCTTAACCAACCCCCTGCTACACCCGGGGGAACGTCCGGGCATCCGGAGAAGGGAGTACAGTATGAACTTCATCCGCACTATTCGGGCCGCACAGGTCGCTGCCGTTCTCGCTGCGACGCTGGCGCTCGGCGCTTGCGCCAGCAATCCGGCGGACCAGGCCTCCAACCAGACCGGCCGCGTCGGCGGGGCGGCCACGCCCGGCAGCGCGCAGGACTTCGTCGTCAACGTTGGCGACCGCGTGTTCTTCGAGTCCGACTCGACCGAGCTCACCGTGCAGGCCCGCGCCACCCTCGACAAGCAGGCGCAATGGCTGCAGGGCTACAACCGCTACGCCTTCACGGTCGAAGGTCATGCGGACGAGCGTGGCACCCGCGAATACAACATCGCGCTCGGCGCTCGCCGCGCCCAGGCGGTGCGCGACTATCTGGCGGCGCGCGGCGTCGACACGAGCCGCATGCGCACCATCTCGTACGGCAAGGAGCGCCCCGTGGCGGTGTGCAACGACATCTCCTGCTGGTCGCAGAACCGCCGCGCCGTGACGGTGCTCAACGCCAGCTCGTAAGCACCGGTACATCGATGCAGAGCTGATGCGCGGCTTGACGGCCGCGCATTTGCTTTTGCGAAGCCGCCAGTCACAATTTGGACGCAGCGCTGCCTAGACTCTTGAGCCGTCGAAGCCGCTGCACGAGTGCGCCTCCGCCCATGACAACACCGCTTGCTTGCTTGCTGCGACGTGGTGCTTTCGCCCTTCTTCTGGCCACTGCCGCCGTGCCGTTTCCCGCCGCCGCGCAGGAGCGCTGGGAATCCTTCCGCGACGACGCGTCCGGGCTGTTCGGAATCTTCGGGAGCGACCGCGAGCAGAGCCGCCGCACCGCGCAGAGCGATCAGTCGCCTGTCTACGCGCAAGGCGGTCCGGGCGAACTGAGCGTGCGGCTCGACCGGCTGGAAAACCAGCTCCGCCAGCTCACCGGCTCGATCGAACAGCTGCAGTTCCGCAACCAGCAGCTCGAGCAGCAGCTGCGGCGGACCCAGGAAGACATGGAGTTCCGCTTCCAGGAGGCGACCGGCAAAACAACGCCGGGACGCCCCCGTGCGGCGCCGCCGACCCAAGGTACGCCGCCGGCCGCAGCTCCCGGTCCGGCTCCGG
>DASWSO010000317.1:0-5957 GCA_036402635.1 Xanthobacteraceae bacterium | reverse complement strand
ATGCTGGAGTTGCGCTCGGCCGACATCCTGATGCCGGACATGCAAAGGGTCGGGGGTTTGAGCGAATTCATGCGTGTCGGCCACATGGCCGAGAGCCATGACGTGGCGGTGTCGAGCCACCTGTTCCCGGAGACGAGCATCCAGGCGCTCGGCGCGCTCTCCAATGCCGTCTTCCTCGAATACATGCCCTGGTTCTCGCCCCTCTACAACGAGCGGCTGAGCTTTGTCGATGGCTGCGCGATCGTGCCGGAGCGGCCGGGCTGGGGCTTCACCTTCAACCGCGACTACATCGCGCATTCGAACACATCAGGCCCGCGCGGCGCGTGAGCGATAGGTTTCCGGCGATACCAAGCCGGAAAGAATACGATAAGAGCAGGCTCGAAGCCCACGACAGATGGGCGGTTGAATGGACAATAGGGAGGTACGGAATGATCATCAGTCGTCGTCAATTCACCAAGGCCGCAGCGGGCGCTTCGGTGCTCGGTCTCGCCCATCCGGCCATCGCTCAGAACGAGCCAATCAAGATCGGGTGGCTGGCGGCGCTCACCGGCGCGAGCTCGGCGCCGGGCGTCGGCTTCAACCGCGGCGTCATCTATGCGACCGAGGCGATCAACGCCGCCGGCGGCGTCAAGGGCCGCAAGGTGGAGCTGATAACCCGCGACACCCAGGGCGACCCGACGAAGGCGGTGAACGCCACCCAGGAGATGATCAGCCAGGCCCGCGTCCACGCCATCTGGGGCCCGACCAATTCGGGCGAGTCGCTGGCGGTGACCCCGATCATGGCGCGCGCCAAGATGCCCAATATCCACCCCTGCGTGGTCGACAGCCTGATCGACGTGCAGAAATTCCCCAATGCCTTTCGCATCGCGCCGTCCAACACCCAGTGGGACGACGCGGTACGCAACTATTGCCTGGCGATCCTCAAGCTGAAGAAAGTGGCGGTGATCGGCGACACGACCGGCTATGGTGTCTCGGCGGTCAATGCGTCCGTCGTCGGCTTCAAGAAGGACGGCGCCGAGGTGGTCTATCAGGCCAATATTGACGCCACCCAGCCGGACCTGACGCCCGACCTCTTGCGTGCCCGCAATGCTGGGGCGGAGGCGATCGTGATCTGGAGCGTCTCCACCGGCATGGAGGCCCGCATGATGAATACGCGCGCAACCATGGGCTGGGACGTGCCCTTTGTCGGCCATCCGTCGCTGTCTTCCGGAGAGATCGGCGGCCTAATCGACAAGCCGGCTAATTGGGACAAGGTTTATGCCGTCGGTTATCGCAGCTGCAGCTACGGCGCCGACGGCAAGCTACCCGGGCGCAACCAGGAACTCGTCGAGCGGCTCGCTGGCAAGGTGAACCTCTCCGACACGCTGCTCTGGTGGGTCGCCTGCGGCATCGACGCCATCGACTTGGTCACCAAGGCGGTGGAGGCGCGCGGTTCCTCCTCGAGTGAGGCTATCACCGGCCACTGGAACAGCCTTTCGAAATATAACGGCTATTTCGGCGACTACAGCTACAGCCCGACCCAACACAACGGCTATCCGACGGCCGATGTCGTGATGTCGTTGGCAAGCTCGGCCAAGAACGGCGCTTTCGCGCTGGCGCCCGGCTATTCGGGCGCACCATGATGACTTGGGGCGCGCTTCGTGCATCCGGCACCGCGCCGGATGCCATTCCCCACGGTCCTCATCCTGACGTGCTCGCGAAGCACGAGCCTCGAAGGATGGCCCACCGGAATGCAAGGCCGTTCGACCGCTTCGCTCCAAGACAACCTACGGCCGACCGCGCGGACCGCCGCCCGCAATCACCGTTTCATTGAGGTGACGATGCTCGCTTCTATCCTGGCGTCCGGCTTGGCGGTCGGGGCCATCTATGCCCTGATCGGTATCACCTACAACACGATGTTCGCCACCTCTAGGGTGATGAGCTTCACCGCCGGCCAACTCGGCATGCTCGGCGGCGTGTTCGGCTCGCTGTTCATACTGCGCCTCGGCTGGCCGCCGGTCATCGGCCTCCTGGCGACGCTTGGCGCCTGCGCGCTGATCGGCGTGGTCACTGAGATCGTGGCGGTTCGACCCGTCTTGAAGAGCCTGGAACAGCACCTCTATGTGCTCTCGACGCTGGCGCTGGCGCTGATGATCCAGCAGGTCACGGCCATCGAATGGAGCACCGAGCCGCAGCCTTTCCCGAAACTCTTCGGCCTCGGCTCGGGTGTATTCGACGAGAAGTTCTGGCTGCCGCTGGTTGCCTGCGCGCTAACCATTGTCGGGCTCGAACTTCTCTACCGGAAGACCTTGGTCGGCCGCGCCTTCCTTGCCATCGCCGAGGACAATTTCGCGGCCCGCGCGCTCGGCCTGCCCGAGCGCAATCTCAGAATCGCCAGTTATGCGCTCGCCGGCGCCATCGGCGGGCTTGCGGGCTTCGCCGGTGGGCAATTGCTGCTCGCCTTCTTCGCCAACGGTCCGCTCCTCAATTTCTACGGCTTCGTGCCGGTGGCGCTCGGCGGCTTGGGCAATAATCGCGGCGCGGTCATCGGCGGGCTCGCGCTCGGCATCTTCCAGCAGGCCGCCAATTTCCTAGTCGGCGGCATCTTCTCCTCGGTCGCCGTCTTCGTGCTGTTCATCGTCGTCCTGCTCGCAGCACCGCAGGGCTTGTTCGGCGCACCCGCGGCGCGGAGAGTATAATGACAGATGCGAGTGAGCCGACGATCCACTCGGACACGCCTGCGGATATCGGCTGGCGCGCTGCCTTGCCGACGGTCCTGCCCTTCGTCGCCCTGTTCGGCTTCGCCCTGCTGCTGCCGCTCACGGGCAACGAATATTGGGCGCTGATCGCCACCCGCGCGGCGATCTATTGGGTCCTGGTTGCAGGCCTCAACCTGGTCGTCGGCTACGCCGGTCAGCTCGCCATCGGCTATGTCGCGCTCTTGACGCTCGGCGCCTATGTGACCAGCGTGCTCGCCGCCGGCAATGTGCTGCCGCCCCTGCCGACCTTCCTGGCGCTGGCGGTTGCCGCGGTTGCTGGCGCGCTGTTCGGCGTCGTCGTTGGCCTCCCCGCGTTGAGGTTGCGCACTTTCTATTTCGCCATGACGACGCTCGGCTTCGCAACCATAGTCACCCAGGTGGCGCTGGCCTGGCAGGGCGTCACCGGCGGTGGCATCGGCATCAGCGGGCCGGAAATGCCGGCGCCCTTCAACACCGCTTGGGGCTTTCTCTATCTTTGCCTCGCCCTTGCCGCGCTCGTCACCTGGGCGACCTCGAATGTCGCCAAGAGCCGCTTCGGCCGGGCGCTGATCGCGGTGCGCGACGCCGATGTGGCGGCCGAGGCGAACGGCATTTCCAAGCCAAAGCTGTTCGTCACCATCTTCCTGTTCAGCGGCGCAGTGGCGGCGGTCGCAGGCGGCCTGTTCGCCAGCCTCCAGACCTATATCACGCCAGACGCCTTCACCTTCGAACTGTCGCTGCTCTTCTTCATCGCGGTGCTGATCGGCGGCCGGGGTTCCATTCTCGGTCCGCTCATCGGCACGATCATCCTCACCATCCTGCCGGAGATCGCCGCCCCGCTCGCCGCCTGGTCCACCTTCCTCTATGCCGGGCTGCTCCTGATCATCGTTCTCGCCATGCCCGGCGGCATCGCCGCGCTCCTCGATGTCAAGAACCGTAAGCCGCTTGAACGCGATCGGGCGATCAAGCCGCGGCCGGCCCTGCTCGGCGAGATTCTGAAGCGCCGCGGGGCCGACAGGCCCCTGACGCTGAAGGGCATCGTGCTCACCTTCGGCGGCGTGCGCGCCATTGACGGCCTCGACCTCGACATCCAGCCTGGCCAGGTGCACGGGCTGATCGGCCCGAACGGCAGCGGCAAGACCACAACGCTGAACGTCATTTCCGGCTATTACGCGCCGCAGGAAGGCGAAGTCAGGCTCGACTCGCCTCTGACAAGAGGCGCGCCCGAGACCCGGGCCGGGCGCGGCATCGCCCGTACCTTCCAGACGCCGCGGATCGTCGGCGAGGCGTCGGTCATCGACAATGTGATGATCGGCGGCTGGATCGAGGGGCAATCGTCTTTCGTGGAAACGCTCATGTCGCTGCCACGCCATCGTCAGAGCGAGCGGAGCCTGGAAGAGGCCGCGCGCCTTGCGCTGCGCGCGGTAGGGCTGGAGGGACTCGCCGATGTCAGGGCCGACCGGCTGCAGCACAGCGAGCTGCGCTTCGTCGAGATCGCCCGCGCGCTGATGCTGAAACCCGCCTTCCTGCTGCTTGACGAACCGGCGGCTGGCCTTGCGACGGGCGAGATCGAGCGGCTCGGCCAGTTGATCAAGGAGATCAGCCGCCAGAGTACCGGCGTGCTCCTTGTGGAACATCACGCCGACCTGATCTTCGACATCTGCGACCAGGTTACCGTACTCAATCTCGGTCGCGTGCTGGCGACGGGCACGCCTGCCGAAATCCGCGTGCACAAGGAGGTGGTCAGTGCCTATCTCGGTGCCTGAACCGCTGATCGACATCCGGGGTCTGGAAGCCGGCTACGGCAAGATCCGCGTGCTGCACGGGATCGATCTTGCCATCGCGCCCGGCGAGGTTGTCGCCCTGCTCGGCCCGAACGGCGGCGGCAAGACCACGCTTCTCCGCGCCGTCTCCGGCCTCCTGCCTTGGACCGACGGCGTCGTGCATTTCGCGGGCCAGGACCTGCACGGCTGGGGCCCGCGGGAGACGGCGCGGGCCGGCCTTGTCCATGTGATTGAAGGCCACCGCGTCTTCACCCAGCAATCGGTGACCGACAACCTGTTGCTCGCGGCCTATGACCTGCCGCGTGGGGAGCGCATGGCCCGCGTCGAGGAGGCGCTAAGCTTCTTTCCGGAGATCGCCGAGAAGCGCCACCAGCGTGGCGGCGCGCTAAGCGGCGGGCAGCAGCAGATGCTGACGGTGGCCCAAGGGCTGGTGCGCCGGCCGCGCCTCCTGATGCTCGACGAACCCTCAGCAGGCCTCTCCCCCGTGCTCGTCGACCGGGTGCTGGCCGTGGTGGCGAGGCTGCGAGCGAACGGCACGGCCGTGCTGCTGGTCGAACAGCTCATCGAGAAGGCGCTCGCCGCCGCCGACCGGGTCTGTGCGCTAGCCCAAGGGCGCATCGTGCTGCAAGCCGCGACCATCGAGGGAGACCTGCCGCGCCGTCTGGAACATGCCTATTTCGGCCAGGACCACGCCACCGCACTGCATGCGTGAATTGCCGTCGAGGAAACCTGCATTAAGGTTGGGACCGCTGTACAACTTTCGTTGCAGCACCGTGCGCTTGGTTCACCTTGCCAGCGAGCCGCTCGACGAGTTCCTGGCTGCGCCCGGGTACCGCCGTGGAGCGAACTACTTCATAAAATTGGAAGACTCAATTATGAATACGCAGGCGGAGATCGAGCGCGCTTCAGCCAACCGCCGCATAGCGCAACCGCGCAGCGCGACCGCGACCCTGATTATCGAACGCAGGAGTCAGCATTTCCCGGACCCGGCGCGCGGCCCGCTCAAGACAGGACGGCCTCGGCACGCGCCGACCGATTATCCCGTTCCGCGCGGCGACTGCTCTTACATCGACAAAAGCGATGCCCGCGCACAGCTCTGGCTTAGCTTAACCAGTGCGTTTCTTCCTCTGAGGCTGGTGTATCAGATCACAAGGACTAACCGACAAAGCGCGTGCTAGGTGTCCCAAGACGGTTACGCTTGTCGATACGGCCGCTCGTTCAATTGAACCTAAATAGCGTGCGCTCAGGCCTGCCCGGTCGGCCAATTCCTCTTGCGTCAGTATCTGGGCGTGGCGCTCTCTCATGACTATACTCGGTGTTCCACAACCCAGAGGAAGATGAGCTTCGTCAGGATGGGACAAGCCTGAACGTCCAGAATGATGGGACGTGTAAGGCAAACATCACCTACTGGTGGGGAACGGGTTCGGTACCACTTCCCCACTAAGCGCTGCCACCG
>DASWSO010000316.1:0-1593 GCA_036402635.1 Xanthobacteraceae bacterium | reverse complement strand
GGCGGTCACCGCCAGCGCCTGCGCCGAGGCCGGCAGATCCTTGATCGCGGTTTTGAGGTCCTGCTCCCGGCGGTCGACGGCCACGACCCGCGCACCGCGCTCGGCCAGAAGCCGCATGGTCGCGGTGCCGATGATTCCGGCCGCACCGGTGACGACGGCGACCCTGCCGTCCAGGCGAATTCGATCGGTCATGTCTGGCGTTTTCCCCTTGGCTGGTCCGGTTGGTCCCGGATTTCTGCTGCTACGGCGCCTGGGCGGCGCGAACTTTCACGAGGGGTGACTATTCCATCCGGGGCGCCGACTGACCAGTGGTCCGGGCAGGGGAAATACCGCCCTTTCCCCGCCGTATTCCCCATGTTAACCGGGGCCTGCGAGCGGCTGATCGCCTGTACACTGTCGCGAGCCCGATTCGCCTGGTCAAAGCCGCGAGATGTTTCGAACCATTGCCCTCACTGGTCTTGCGGCCCTGATTGCCGCCACAACGATCCCGCTTGCGCCGCCGGCGCACGCGCAGATCGGCAATATCTTTTCCGATCCGCCGCTGCGTCCGCCGGGCAATATTCCCCGCGGCAACCAGCCGCAACCCGACGACGAGGAAGAGGTGCCGCAACTGCCGCAGGGCCGGTTGTTGCCGACGCCCAATCGTCCGCCGCCGGGGCCGGGTGCAGCGCTTCCCGGGCCGGTGCAGTCGCAGCCTCTGGCGCCGCCACCGGGCACCACCGTCGTTCCCCAGGGCACCCAGCCCGGGGTCTCGATCGCGCCGCCGCAGCCCGGCCAGGGCGTCGCGGTCGCGCCGCCAGGTGCAGCTCCGCCGCCGGGACAGCGCCAGCCCAAGGGCGCGCCTGGAGCGGCCGTGCCGCAGACTCCGGCCTCGCTGCAGCCCGGCGACGAAGTGGTGTCGGAGCCGCCGGCGTCGAAGATCGTCAACAAGAAGGCGAGCTTTTCCGGGCTCGACAAGATCACCGGCCGCATCATCAATTTCGACGAGGACATCGGTGAGACCGTGCAGTTCGGCGCGCTGCGGGTGAAGACCAATGCCTGCTACACCCGCCCCGCCACCGAGGCCGCCAATACCGACGCCTTTGTCGAGGTCGACGAGATCACGCTGCAGGGCGAAGTGAAGCGGATCTTTTCGGGCTGGATGTATGCGGCGAGCCCCGGCCTGCATGGCGTCGAGCATCCGATCTACGACATCTGGCTGACCGACTGCAAAGTGCCCGATATGACCGTGGTGACCGCGGCACCTCCGGAAGCGCCGAAGCCGGCGCCGCCGCCGGCGCAAAAGCGCCCGCCGCCGCAGAAGCAGGCGCAGCCTCGTTCCTCGCCGCCGCCGCAGCCGCAATTCCAGCAGCCGCCGCAGCAGCAGCAACCGCCGCCGCCGCAACAGCGGCCCGGCGGTTTGTTCGGCGGACTGTTCGGGAACTAGAGCTGTTTCCGCTTGCGTGAATCGGCGTGCTCGCCCGGAGTATCAGAACTCGTCATGGCCGGGACAAGCCGGGCCAATGGTCAACCAAGGCGCGCTGACTCCATCCTCTAGAAACTCGCGAGTTTGTCAGCGAATTTCCGGGGACGGAACAATAGCCACCCGAGTAC
>DASWSO010000315.1:0-4309 GCA_036402635.1 Xanthobacteraceae bacterium | reverse complement strand
GGCGGCCGGCGCATTGGTTGCAACCCGCGTGTCCCGGGTTGCCAGCGCGAGGTCGTCCAAAACGCCACTCGGCCGCACATGCCAATAGAGATCGCCCGCCACCACCAGGACGGCGAGCGCCGCCGTCGCGGCCATCACCGGCTTCCAGGACAGCGGCCCAGGGATCGACGACGCGAACGCGTGGAAGCGGCCAGCGACCCGTCGCGCGAAGGATTGCCGGGCGGCGCGCGCCGAGACCCGGTCGAACGCGGCGGCGAAGGCGTGGTCATCCCCGTGGTCTTCCGCCACCTCGGCGAGCAACCGCTCGGGCGGCGCCGCCATGACGTCCTCGCCCAGCGCATCGGCCAGGTTATGGAGAGCGTCTCGGCTCGGAACTGGGTTGGGGTCTGGTTCCATCGATTCAAACGATTACAGCGACAGTTTTTCGACGCGGCGCCGGATTTTCGTGCGCTTGCTCTCGTAGTCGGTCTTGTCGAGCCGGCTCAGGTCCTGCAGCTCCTGCCCGCGCGCGCCCTCCATCATGCCCCGCACGATCCTTTGCGCCACCGGATCGTCGTCGAACAGCGCGATGACCTTGACGGCGTCGATGGTGGCGTTGGCGCGGCGCTCCTCGGCCTCGACGTCGGCGCCGTCCGGCGCCTTGTCGAGAAGCACCTGTCTCCATTCCCACGCGATGCTGCGCACCACGCCCCAGAAGAAAGGCAGCGCCTGCACGCCGCGCGGCCAGGCCCGCGTGCCGGCAAGAACCCGGCACAACGCCTCCTGAAGCAGATCTTCGTGGTCATAGGGCGTCTTCTTCGCGTAGAGCCGCGCGACCTTCGTCAACGCGGTCTTATCGCCCGCCGTGAGCGATCGGACCGCCTCGGCGACTTCCGTCCGCGACAGGGTCGCGGCGGCAGGTTCCGGCCGGATGGTCGAGAAGCCGATGGTCGAAACCGTCATCTCTTATGCGCGCGCTGCCGCCGATTCCTGACCCGCCGAGGCGAATCTTTTTCCGCCCGCGTGTCCGATTTAGGGCAAAGCGCCGACTGCCGGCGCACAAAATACGCCGATCGGCCGGCTTGCCGAGCCAACGCCTGAATGCGCGCCGCCGGTGCCGATCCGGACATCGGGTGCAAAATATTTATTCGCGAATCCGGGTGTCCGATTGGGGCGCGGTTCCACGCTTTACGGATCGAGGCCATGGCCCGCCGCCATGAGGCCCCACCGAAAAGCCGGAAGGACCTCGATGATGCCTGTCCCGACTGCCACCGCTGCGGCCCTGCGGCGCCGGCTGGCGACCCTCTGCGGCGACGCGCGCCACTTCCAGATCGCGGCGCTTGCGAGCCTGCTCGCGTTCAATTTCGCCCGCCTCGATTTCGGTGCGCGGCCGCTCAACAGCGCGCTGGCGCTCGCGAGCGCGCTCGCCGCGCAGGCCTTGTGCTCATGGGCATGGCGGTTGCCGGCGATCGACCTGCGCTCGCCGCTCATCACCGGCTTGTCGCTCAGCCTGCTGCTGCGCGCCGACGAGCCGTGGATCCATGCGGCGGCCGGGGCGGTCGCGATCCTGTCCAAATTCATGCTGCGACTCGAGGGCAAGCATATTTGGAATCCGGCCGGACTGGCGATCGTGGCGCTGCTGCTCGGCATGCCCGGCCATGTGTGGATCTCGCCCGGTCAATGGGGCGCCAGCGTGTGGTTCGCGGCGCTGGTGGCGGGCCTCGCCTTCGTGGTGCTCAACGCGGCACGGCGCGCGGACGTCGCCCTGTTCTTTCTCGCCGCCCACGCCATCCTGCTGCTCGGTCGCGCCGCCTGGCTGGGCGATCCGCCGGCCATTCCGCTGCATCAGCTCCAGAGCGGCTCGCTCCTGATCTTCGCGTTTTTCATGATCTCGGACCCGCGCACCACGCCGGACTCGCGGCTCGGACGGCTGCTGTTCGGGGTCGCGGTGGCGCTGCTCGCGCACTGGCTCGCCTTCGTCTGGCAGATGCGACCGGCGTTGTATGTGGCGCTGATCGCGCTGTCGCCGCTCACCCTGCTGATCGACCGGATTTTCCCGGCCGCACGGTTCGCATGGACCCCGGCCCTACCAGGAGCTGCCCGATGACCCGCACCACCGCTACCCGCCTGAAATCGACCGTCGCGCTCGTCGCCATCGCGGCTCAGCTCGCCGCCCAGCCGGCCGCCGCCTTCTGCGGCTTCTATGTCGCCAAGGCCGACTCGAAGCTGTTCAACAAGTCCTCCAAGGTCGTGCTGTCGCGCGACGGCGCCAAGACCGCCATCACGATGGCGAGCGACTACGAGGGCGAGCCGAAGGAATTCGCCGTCGTGATCCCGGTGCCGACCTTCATCGAGCGCAAGCAGATCGGCGTGGTCGAGCCGGCCACTATCGACCATCTGGACGCCTACACGGCGCCGCGGCTGGTCGAGTATCACGACGCCGATCCCTGCCTCCCGATCGCGCGCCACATGAGTTCCGCGTTGGCGGCAGCGCCCGAGGCTCCTCGGGCGAAGGCCTTCGATTCCGCAGGCGCCCGTGGCGTCACCGTGGAGGCGAGCTACGATGTCGGCGAGTATGACGTGTCGATCCTGTCGGCGAAGGAAAGCGACGGGCTGGCCGGCTGGCTGACCGACAACGGCTACAAGATTCCGCAGGGCGCGGAGGGCGTGCTGGCGAGCTACATCAAGCAGAACATGCGGTTCTTCGTCGCCAAGGTGAATCTCACCCGCATGCAGCTCATGGGCAACGAATTCCTGCGGCCCCTGCAGGTGCGCTACGAGACCGCGAAGTTCATGCTGCCGTTGCGGCTCGGCACCGTCAACGCGAAGGGCCCGCAGGACCTGATCATCCTGGCGCTCACCAGGAACGGGCGGGTCGAGGCCGCCAACTATCCCACCGTCAAGCTGCCGACCGGCACCAGCGTGCCGCTCTACGTGAAGAACGATTTCGGAAGTTTCTACCGGGCGACGTTCGACCAGGCGGTGCGCAACGCCGACATGCGCGCCGTCTTCACCGAATATGCCTGGGACATGGGCTGGTGCGACCCTTGCGCCAGCGAGCCCTTGTCGAACAAGGAGCTGGTGGAGCTCGGGGCGCGCTGGATCGGGAGCGACGACGACCGCGCGTATCGGCTCGGCCAGGGCGCAAACGCCTATGTGACGCGCCTGCATGTGCGCTACGACGCGGCGCATTTCCCGGAAGACCTCGCGCTCACGGAAACGCGCGACCGCGAGAATTTCCAGGGCCGCTACGTGCTGCAGCATCCCTGGACGGGCGGCGCGGCCTGCCCGCAGGCCGACGCCTACCGAAACGCGCTGCCCGCGCGATTCCGTCAGGAGGCCAAGAATCTTGCCGCGCTCACCGGTTGGACGATGTCGGGGATCGAGAAGCGGATGGAAGAGACGGGCCAGTCGCTACGGCAGCCGTGACGGCCAGTCGCCCTCGGGCTTGCAGACAGCAAGACCCGAGGGCGCGCGATGCCTCGCAATGACGAGCGCGCTAGTGTCCCGATTCCGAAGTTCGCAAGGCTTCGCGGCGACCTCTGGTGCGAACTTCGGAATCTAAGGGACACTAGCAGCTTTATGATTCTAGTGCCGCTTTTGAACCCGAAGTTCGCAACAGCAATCGCCGCGAAGGGTGTGCGAACTTCGGGTTCGCGGCACTAGCCTAGTCTGGATCTCCCGGCGGCGGCACCTGAAACGCGAATGTGCCGTCGCGGTCGATGGCTTTCTGCACCAGACCGGAGGCTTTGGCCTCCTCGACAAATTTGCTCACATAGGAGAGCCGTCCGGGGTGGCCCTTTGGAACGACCGCCCGGTTGAGATTGGCGCCGTAGTAATCGGCCAGCACGCGCGAACCGGGGAGATTTTTTGAAGCACGGAGCAGGTACTGGCGGGTCGACGCGAAGGCGTCGGCGCGCCCGGCCTGCAGCAACTCGAATGCGACAAGCTCGTTCTCACCGAGGATCACCTCGGCCCGCTTGATGGCGCCGGTCAACGTCATGGTCGACGAGTGATTGCGAACGGCCGCGATCCGGAGCCCGGACTTGTCCGCCTCGGCGACGCTGCGGATCGGGGAGCCGGCCGGCACCAGCATGGTGTATTCGGATTGGAGATAGGGCGGCGAGAAATCGCCGACGCCGGCCGACCGCTCGTCGCGGGGCAGAAACACTACATCGCACGCGCCGGACTTAAGGCACTGCACGACGTCGGGCGGCGTGCCATGTCGAGCAGGACCGCGGGAACTCCGATCTGCACCGCAAGCGCCCGGGCGATGTCCGCCCGCACGCCCATGAACTGACCGGAAGCCGGATGCTTGGTGTATTGCGTC
>DASWSO010000314.1:0-8192 GCA_036402635.1 Xanthobacteraceae bacterium | reverse complement strand
GGCGGCAAGAGCGCCAAGCTCGGCAAGAACACCGGCGACGATTTCCGCGAAGGCAAGATCACGCTGCCGGTGGTGCTGGCGTTCCGCCGCGGCTCCGAGCACGAGCGCGGGTTCTGGCGCAAGGCGCTGGAGCAGGGCTCGGTCGCCGACGGCGACCTGGAGCATGCGATCGGCCTGATGGCCAAGCACCGCGCGCTGGAGGATACGATCGCGCGCGCCCGCCACTACGGCGCGATCGCCAAGGACGCGCTGGCGCTTTTTCCGGATTCGGACGTGAAGGCGGCGTTGATCGAGGCGGTCGAGTTCTGCATCGCCCGCGCGCATTGATTGCGTTTGCCGGGCGGGCCCGGCAATTGATCGTCAGACTCGGGAACTAGCAAGGGGCCGCAGCGCCCAGCACGGTCGGGCGCACCCACCAGCCGCCGTGCGCGCGCCGCAGGCTGCGCGCCGCCACGCCGGCCGCGGTAGCGTTGTCGAACAAGCCGAAGCAGGTGGCGCCGGAGCCCGACATGCGGGCCAGCCGGCAGCCGGGCAGCTCGCGCAGGGCTGCCAACACCGCGGTGATCACCGGCTGCAGGTCGAGCGCCGGTGCCTCAAGGTCGTTCGGCTGGCGGGCGAGCCACGCCAGCAGCGCGGCCGCGTCGAGCGGGGGCGTCGAGGCCGCGTCGGCGCCCAGCGCGGAAAGCCGCAGCGCGCGGAAAACGTCCTTGGTCGGCACCGCAACCCGCGGATTGACCAGCACCGCCGGCAGCGCCGGGATCGGCAATGGCGCCGACAGCACCTCGCCGATGCCGGCCATCATCCGTGGGACCGAGGCGAGGCAAACCGGGACATCGGCGCCGGTCGCGGCCGCGGCCTGCATCAGGCGCGGATCGTCGAGCGCGATGCCGTTGGCCCGCGCCAGCAGGCGCAGCGCGGCGGCGGCGTCGGCCGAGCCGCCGCCGATGCCGGCCGCCACCGGCAGCCGCTTGCTCAGCCGGAAATGCCCGGCGCGCAGCGTCGCCACACGCTCCGCCAGCGAGCGGGCGGCCATCAGCACGAGGTTGTCGGCTCCGGCGCCGGCGACCGCTGCGGTGGGGCCGACGACGTCGAGCGTGAGGGCCGGGCCGGGCGTCAGCGTCAGCCGGTCGCCGACGCTCGCAAACGTCACCAGGCTGACCAGCTCGTGGTAGCCGTCGGGGCGGCGGGCGATCACCCGCAGCGACAGGTTCACCTTGGCGGGCGCGAACGCCTCCAGCACGACGGCAGACGCGTCACCCATCGCGGCGCGGCAGCGGTGCGGGTAGCCTGAGCGCGGAGCGGTGTCGCAGGCGGCTCAGCCGCCGTGACCGGTCTTGACGGTCTTCTCCGCCTCGGCGGCCGAAGAGGCGGCGCCGTCGGTCAGCCCGGCCTTGAGCTTTTCCTCGATCTTCTTGAGGTCGTCCGGCTCCGGCTTGAGGTCGCGTGCATGCGACCACTGGAAGCGCGCCTCCAGCTGCCGGCCCACCTTCCAGTAGGCGTCGCCGAGGTGGTCGTTGATGGTCGGGTCCTCGGGCTTGAGCTCGACCGCGCGCTCGAGGTGCTTCACCGCTTCCTCGAACTCGTTGATGCGGTAGTGCGCCCAGCCGAGCGAGTCGACGATATAGCCGTCGTCCGGCCGCTGCTCGACGGCGCGGCGGATCATCTTCATGCCGTCGTCGAGCTTCACGCCCTGGTCGATCCAGGAATAGCCGAGATAGTTCAGCACGTGCGGCTGCTCGGGAAACAGCTCCAGCGCCTTCTGCAGGTCGGCTTCGGCCGCGACCCAATGCTTGGCGCGCTCGTGGCAGATGCCGCGGAAATAGAAGATCAGCCAATTGGCCTTGTCGGGCTGGCCGATCGCGTCGACAGCCTTGCCGTAGACGTCGGCGCATTCGGCGAACGATTTGCGGCTGCGCAGGATGTTGCCGAGGGCGAGGATCGCGTCGATGTCCTTCGGATTGGTCGCGATCAGCTTCTCGAGGTGCTTCTTGGCCTCGTCGGTCTTCTCGACCGAATCGTAGTTCACGCCGAGCTGGATCTCGGCGTTGCGCCGCAACGGCGAATCCTGCGGCACCCGCTCGTAGGCCCGGATCGCCAGTTCCGGCTTCTTCAGGTTCTCGTAGAGGTCGGCAAGCGAGAGCAGCGCCAGCGCGTGCTTCGGCTGCAGGTAGAGCGCGAGCTGCAGGTAGACGAGCCCGAGATCCTCGCCGCCCTGGCGGCCGAGCGAGGCGCCGAGCCCGTACAGCACCTCGGCGGCGCCGGCCTGCGGCGTGTCGATGATGGCGGGCAGCTTGTCGCCGGCCTTGAGGTCGGCGAGCGCGTCGAGGATCAGCGGGTGGCGCGGCAGCAGCTTGTCGAACGCCGTGAAGATCTTCAGCGCCTCGTCGCGATTGTTGTTGCGGGACAGCCAGCTGCCGTATGCCTCGACGGCGCGCAGCGCGTTGTTGTCGAGCTTGTAGCTGCGCTCCAACCGCTTGCCGGCCTCGCGACGGTTGTTGGCGAGGTCCAGGATGAGCCCGGCGTGCAGCTCCTTGAAGATCGCGTACCAGTCCGGTCCGGTGAGCTTGTCGATGCCCTCGATTGCCGGCTTGGTCTCGTTGGTGCCGAATTGCGTCCAGGCGGTCAGCAGCGTCGCGGTGAGGTCGGCGATCGGTCCGCGGATCGACTGCGCGAAGTGGGTGCGGGCGGTCTGGTACTGCTTGCCGCGGATCGAGCGCACGCCCAGCACCAGCCGGGCGATGCGGTGGGTGCGGTCGACCTGCACCAGCCGCTCGGCGAGCCGGACGGATTCCTCGACCTCGCCGTCCACCAGGAACGACAGGAACGCGCGCTCCAGGAGCTCGCTGTTCTTCGGATCGGCGCGCAGCGCCGCCCGGTAGTAGGCGGAAGCGGCCCCGGCATCGCGCTGGATGCCGGCGTGGCGCGCCGCCAGATAGCTGCCCGAGGGCGAGATGCGCGCCAGTTCCTGCGGGGTCGGAGTCTGCGAAGCCGAGCCCTGCGCCGCAATGGCGGTCGGGAACATCGCCGCGAGCGTCAGGAAGGCGCCGGCCGCACTGCGAAGCAGAATCGAAACGGTCACGGCGACTGATCTCCTTGCAAGGGCTGGAAGCCGCCTTTGGGTTGTCCGGGGTCGGCGCCCACAATGGCTCTTTTATGGCGGTGCCGCAAGGCGGACCGGCCTCGCAGCGGCATTTCCGGGCTTGCAACCGGCGACATCTTCCCGCCGCGCCGGCGCCCGGCTAGCGTCCAGCGCATGAGCAAGCGGAATGGAAAAACTTTCGTGCTGGTGCACGGCGCCTGGCATGGCGGCTGGTGCTGGCACGAAGTCGCCGAAATCCTGCGCGGGCGCGGCCATACGGTGCTGACCCCGACCCAGACCGGGCTCGGCGAGCGGGCGCATCTGCTCTCGGGCGACATCGACCTCGATCTGTTCGTCACCGACATCGCCAATGTGCTGCTGTGGGAGGACCTGCGCGACGTGGTGCTGGTCGGCCACAGCTTCGGCGGCAACGCCGTCTCGGGGGTCGCCGATCGCATGCCGGACCGCATCCGGCAGCTGACCTATCTGGACGCCATGATGCTGCAGGACGGGCAGGCGCCGTTCGACCTGCTGGCGCCGGAGATCGTCGCCGCCCGCATCCAGGCGGCGCAGGATTCGAGCGGCGGCTTGAGCCTGCCGCCGCCACCGGCCGCGGCGTTCGGCGTGCTCGACCCGAAACAGGGCGCCTGGCTGGAGGCGCGGCTCAGTCCGCATCCGTTCAACACCTTCCGCTCGCCGCTGCGGCTTCGTGGCCCGGTCGGGAACGGCCTGCCGGCGCGCTACATCCTCTGCAGCGACCCGATCTACGGGCCGCTCGAAAAAGCGCGCCAGTTCGCGCGCGCCAGCGGCTGGCCGGTGATCGCGCTCGCCACCGGCCACGACGCCATGCTGACGGCACCGCAGGCGCTGGCCGAACTGCTCGAGCAGGAGCCGGGCTGAAGCTATTCGGCATTCGTCATTCCGAAGGGCACTGGCGGGCGCTAATCCTTCACCTCGTCGGTCACGACCTTGAACTGCTTCAGCAAATTCGGTCCGAAGGTGGTGGAGATCGCCACGTCGGTGGCGTCGCGGCCGCGCGCCATCAGGATGCGGCCGATGCGCGGCTTGTTGTGGCGGGCGTCGAAAGTGTACCAGCGGCCGCCGAGATAGACCTCGAACCAGGCGCTGAAATCCATCGGCTCGTCGACCACCGGCACGCCGATGTCGCCGAGATAGCCGGTGCAGTAGCGCGCCGGGATGTTCATGCAGCGGCACAGCGTGATGGCGAGATGCGCGAAGTCGCGGCAGACGCCGAGCATCTCGACATTGCCGTCCCAGGCGGTGCGGGTCGCGCGGGCATGCGGGTAGCCGAACTGGATGCGGCCATGCACGTAATCGCAGATCGCCTGCGCGCGGCCCCACCCGGGCGGAACATGGCCGAACAGCTTCCAGGCGGTGTCGTTGAGGCGGTCGGTCTCGCAGTAGCGGCTGCCGAGCAGGTAGACGAGCGCCTCGTCGGGCAGGTCCTGCACCGGGTGCTGCTTCGCGTCGGGCGCCACCTCGTCGAGCAGGCCGGAATCGTTGATGATGAACCCGTTGAGGATGCGCAGCTCTCCGGCCGGCGCGAGGATGCGGGTGCAGATGTTGCCGAAGCTGTCCCGGTAGTCGCGCGACGGGATCGCCGGCTCGAAGCGGATCTGGTGCGGGGTGGCGAGATCGGCGAAGCGCGACGGGTGGATGCTCAGCACCAGCAGCTTCGGGGTCGGCTGCGGGCATTCGTAGATGATGTCGAAGCCCGCCCGTATCTTCATGCCACTCCCGCTGTGCCGGCTGTCGGCTGTCCTACAAGCAAGATGGATGCCGGCGCTTCGTTCCGGGATCCCGTTCACAAAGCCGGTTCGCTCACCGTTTGGGCAGGCGCGGCGGCGTCCTGCGACGTGACGGTGATGTCCACCGTCATGCCGAGCTCGTGCGAGGGATCGCCCTGGTAGCTGCCGGACAGCGGGATCGCCTGGCTCGGATCGCGGGTGACGGCAACGCGGATGAGGTCGCGGTTGCCGATAATGCCGTTGGTCGGATCAAACTCCACCCAGCCGGCCCCCGGCAGGTAGACCTGGCACCACGCATGGGTCGAGCCGCCGCCGAGATGCCCGGGCCGGTCGCGCGACGGCACGTAGAGATATCCGGAGACGAAGCGCGCCGCGAAGCCGAGCGAGCGCACCGCCTCCATCATCAGCAGCGCGAAGTCGCGGCAAGTGCCGCGCCCGAGCCGCAACGTGGTCGCCGGGTCCTGCGTGCCGCTCTCGCCGCGCCGCATGTAGGTGAAGCTCTCCGCGATCGCGCAGGTCAGCGTCATCAACAGCTGCCCGGTCGGGTTCTTGCGTCCCGGGCGCAGGAATTTCGCCACCCAGGCGTCGAGCTCGGGCTGGTCACCGTACTGGCGGCCGACCAGCGGCATCAGGTCCAGCATCTCCTCGCGGCTGTACGCGAACGGATAGGTCTTGGCGTATTCCTCGATCTGGAAATCCGGGGCGTTGGCGGGCTCGTGGTCGAGGCGGATCGTGCTCTCGAAGCGCAGCTCGGCGGCGCGGCCACGGAAGCGCGCGAAGGTGACGCAGTTGCCGAACACGTCGTGCATCCAGCGCAGGCTCGCCGGCTCCGGCGTGATCGCGAGCCGCGCCTCCAACAGGCGCTGGTCGTAGCTGTCGCGCGGGCGGAACATCATGCGATGCTCGCCGAACGCCACCGGGCGCCGGTAGCGGTAGGTGGTGATGTGGCGGACCGTGAAGATCGTCATGCCTACATATTCGGATAGTTCGGCCCGCCGCCGCCCTCGGGCGGCACCCAGTCGATGTTGCGGTTCGGGTCCTTGATGTCGCAGGTCTTGCAGTGAACGCAGTTCTGCGCGTTGATCACGTAGCGCGGCTCGCCACCCTCCTCGACCCATTCGTAGACGCCGGCCGGACAGTAACGCTGCGACGGCCCGCCGTAGACGTCGTGCTCGGAGCGCTTCTGCAGCTCGATGTCCCTGACCACCAGATGCGGCGGCTGGTCCTCCTCGTGATTGGTGTTGGAGAGAAAGACCGAGGAGAGCTTGTCGAAGGTGAGCACGCCGTCGGGACGCGGATAGGCGATGCGCGCCGACTGCGCGGCCGGCTTGAGCGTGTCGGCGTCCGACTTGCCGTGGCGCAGCGTGCCGAACAGCGAGAAGCCGAACGTGTTGGTCCACATGTCGAGCGCGCCGAGCGCGATCCCGGCCGTGGTGCCGAAGCGCGACCACAGCGGCTTGGCGTTGCGCACCTTCCAGAGGTCGCGGCCGATGGCGGAGCCACGCCACGCGCTCTCGTAATCGATCAGCGTGTCGTTGGCGCGGCCGGCGGCGAGCGCCGAGGCCGCGTGCTCGGCCGCCAGCATGCCCGACAGCATCGCGTTGTGCGTGCCCTTGATGCGCGGCAGGTTGACGAAGCCGGCCGCGCAGCCGATCAGCGCGCCGCCCGGAAATGCCAGCTTCGGCACCGACTGGTAGCCGCCCTCGGTGATGGCGCGCGCGCCGTAGGCGATGCGCTTGCCGCCATCGAGGGTGTCGCGCACCAGATGGTGCGTCTTGAAGCGCTGGAACTCGTCGAACGGCGACAGCCATGGATTCGAATAGTTCAGGTGCACGACGAAGCCGACCGATACGAGCCCATCGCCCCAGTGGTAGAGGAACGAGCCGCCGCCGGTCGCATTGTCGAGCGGCCAGCCGAACGTGTGCTGCACCAGGCCGCGCCGGTGCTTGCCGGGCGCCACCTGCCACAGCTCCTTGAGCCCGATGCCGAACTTCGGCGGCTGGCTGTCTTCCGCCAGGCCATAGCGCGCGATCAGGCTCTTGCTGAGGTTGCCGCGCGCCCCCTCGGCGAACAGCGTGTACTTGGCGCGTAGCTCCATGCCGCGGGTGAAGCTGTCCTTCGGCTCGCCCGCCTTGGCGATGCCCATGTCGCCGGTGGCGACGCCGGTGACCTCTTCGTTCTCGCCGTACAGCACTTCCGCCGCCGCGAAGCCCGGATAGATCTCGACGCCGAGCGCTTCCGCCTTGGTGGCGAGCCAGCGGCACACTTCGCCGAGCGAGACGATGAAGTTGCCGTGGTTGTTCATCAGCGGCGGCATCAGGAGATTCGGCAGCCGCACGCCGCCGGCGGCACCGAGCCAGTAGAAACGGTCGTCGGTGACCGGCGTGTTGATCGGTGTCTGCTCGCTCCGCCATTCGGGCAGCAGGCGGTCGAGCCCAACCGGATCGATGACGGCGCCGGACAGGATGTGGGCGCCGACCTCGGAGCCCTTCTCCACCACCACCACGGCGAGATCGGGCGAAAGCTGCTTGAGCCGGATCGCGGCGGCGAGCCCGGCCGGGCCGGCGCCGACGACCACGACGTCGAACTCCATCGCCTCGCGTTCCGGGAGTTCGGTCATGCTCATGCTGGTCTCCTCCGCACCCGCCGCTACTGGTAATGCATCCGCCGCAGAGGACAAGTGCGCCGCGGCCGCGCCGCGGGCGGTGCCGCTTGCCCTCTCCCCCTGTCGGAGAGGGTGCTTGAGCCAAGCGAGGGCGGGTGAGGGGTCCGCGCTCACGTGTTAAGCTCATGCGATGACCGACGACCGCACCAGGGCCGCGCGCGAGCTGCTCGCCTTCTATCTGGAGGCCGGGGTGGAGAGCCTGATCGGCGAGGAGCCGGTCGACCGGCTGTCCGAACCCGCACGCGAGCCGGAGCCTGCGCCGGCCGCGGCCGCCACGACGATCGCGGCGGAGCCGCCGCGCCGCACCCTGCCGCCGCGCGGCCCGGTGGCGCCGGAGCCGCCGCGCGCGGCCGCGCCGGTCACGCCGGAGGTCGCCGTGATGGCGGCGCGCGAAGCCGCCCGCAGCGCCGAAAGCCTCGAGGCCTTGCGCGCCATCATGGCCGGGTTCGAGGGCTGCGCATTGCGCACGATGGCGAAGCAGCTCGTGTTCGCCGACGGCAATCCGCAGGCGCGCGTGATGTTCGTGGGCGAGGCGCCCGGGCGCGAGGAGGACATCGAGGGGCTGCCGTTCGTCGGCCGCTCCGGCCAGCTGCTCGACCGCATGCTGGCGGCGATCGGGCTCGACCGCAGCTCCGCCTATATCACCAACATCATTCCGTGGCGCCCGCCCGGCAACCGC
>DASWSO010000313.1:0-10959 GCA_036402635.1 Xanthobacteraceae bacterium | reverse complement strand
CACGTTGCGCACGATGCTGTCGCGCGGGAACAGCGTGATGATCTGGTAGGTGCGCGCCATGCCGAGGTGGGCGCGGCTGCGCGCCGGCGCGCGCGTGATGTCCTTGCCGAACAGCGCGATCGAGCCGGCGTCGGGCGTGATCTCGCCGGTGATCAGGTTGAACAGCGTGGTCTTGCCGGCGCCGTTCGGCCCGATGATCAGCCGCCGCTCGCCGGGCGCGACCGACAGGTTGACCGCGCGGGTGACGCGCAGGCCCCCGAACGATTTCGCCAGCGCGTTGATGGTGAGGGCGCTCATGGGCGGCGCTCCGCCGTCGGCATGGTCTCGGTCGCGGCCGCTTTGGACTGGTCGGGCCTGCGCATGCTGCTCCAGGCCCAGCGCCACAGCCGCACCGTCCCGGGCACCAGCCCGTCCGGCATGAAGGTGATGATGGCGACGAAGATCACGCCGAGCACCAGGTTCCAGCGCTCCACATAGGCGCTCACCACGTTCTTCATGATGACGACGATGGCGGCGCCGACGATCGGTCCCAGCAGGGTGGCGGAGCCGCCCGAGATCACCATCAGCAGCGTCTCGGCCGAGGTGGTCAGTGCCGCCACCTGCGGGCTGATGAACTGGTTGTAGTAGACGAACAGCAGGCCGGCGACGCCCGACCAGAAGCCGGAGATCAGGAACGCGATGAAGCGGATCAGCCAGACATTGTAGCCGAGTGCGGTCATGCGCCGCGCCTGGTCGCGGGTGCCGCACAGGCTGGCGCCAAACGGCGAGCGCACGAACACCACCATGGTGGCGACCGCGATCAGGAACACGATCAGCGTCGCGTAGTAGAAATTGTCCGCGCCCGCGAGGCTGATGCCGAACGGCATCGGCCGGGTCGGCACGTTTACGCCGTTGTCGCCGTTGGTCAGGCTCTGCCAGCGATACGCGATGCCCCAGACGATCTGCCCGAGCGCCAGCGTGATCATCAGGAAGCCGATGCCGGTCGAGCGCAGCGCCAGCACGGCGAATACCGCGGAGGCGAGCAGCGTGACGACCAGCGCCGCCACGTCGGCGACGAAATGATTGTAGCCGGCCTGCAGCAGCAGCCCGGCGGTATAGCCCGCCATCGCGAACAGGCCGGCATGGCCGAGCGAGGTCAAGCCGCCGTAGCCGACCAGCACGTTGAGCGCCAGCGCGAACACGGCGAACAGCAGGATCTGGCTGGCGACGTTGATGTAGTAGCCGTTGCCGACCCAGTAGGGCAGCGTGGCGAGCAGGACGATCGCGACGGCGATCGCGATCAGGCGGACGGCATTGCGGTTCATTGCGCGACCCGGCCGAACAGGCCCTGTGGCCGCAGCACCAGCACCAGCACCATCGGCAGGAACAGGATGACGTAGGCGAGGTCAGGGAACATCGCCTGTCCGAAGTTATAGAGGAAGCCGATGATGAAGCTGCCGACGAGGGCGCCCAACAGGCTGCCGGTGCCGCCGAGGATGACGACGATCAGCGCCAGCGGCAGCATCTCGAAGTCGAGCCCCGGATAGACCGAGAGATAGGGCGCGCCCATCACGCCGGCAAAGCCGGCGAGCGCGGCGCCGAGCGCGAAGATCAGCGTGAACAGCTGCGACACCCGGATGCCGACCACGCGGGCGATCGGCGCGTCGTCGACGCCGGCGCGGATCATGGCGCCGAGCCTGGTCCAGTCCACCATGATCCAGAGCGCGATCGCGATCACCACCGCGACCATCAGAATCGCGAGCCGATAGAACGGGAAGAACAGGCCGGCGATGCGGACCGCGCCGGCGAGCTGCGGCGGCGTCGCGGGCTGCCACGGATCGCCGGTCCAGATCATCAGGCAGAGATCGCTGATAATGAAGGCGAAGCCGAGCGTGAGCAGAACCTGCGCCAGCTCCTGGCCGGCGAGCCGGCGCATGAAGACGCGCTCCACCACGGCGCCGATCACCGCCATGGCGGCGGCGCTGAGCAGCGCCGCCAGCCAGAAGTTCATGCCTTGCGCCAGCAGCGTCACGCCGAAATAGGCGCCGAGCATGAAGAACGAGCCGTGCAGCAGATTGGGAATCCGCATCAGCCCGAAGATCAGCGAGAACCCCGCCGACAGCAGGAACAGCAGGCCGCCAAGCGCGACGCTGTTCACGGCAAGGGTGAGCCAAAGGGTCATTCAGCAGTGGGACCTTGTGTCACGCAGCACGCTCTCTCCGCCATTCCGGCCAAGCGCCGATCTCGGATTTATCCGAGATCGGCGGTATCGACGGCCGGAATGACGGCGGGGTTCGTCAGCGTACGGGAAGCAGCCGTACTCTCACTCCAGGTTCTTCGCCGGCGGGAAGTCGCGCGAGTAGACCGGCTGCGACAGGAACTGCTTCTCGTCGTAGGTCCAGAACTGGCTCACCTGCGGGTAGGTCTTCACCGTGGTGTTGACCAGCTGCCCGCCCTTGCGCTCGCACCTGCGGACGAAGATGTCGCCGATGACGTTGCCGTACTGGTCGAACTTCACCGGGCCGCGCGGCGTGTCGGTGAGCGAGACCTGGTGCAGCGCCTCGGCCAGCGCCTTGCGGTCGTCGGCCTTGGCCTCGAGCTTCGCCATCGCGGCTTCCAGGCACTGGCCGGCCACATACATGCCGGCCGCATAGCCGCCCGGCAGCACGCCGTAATCCTTCTGCATCGCCGCGACGAACCGCTTGTTGCTCGGCGTCTCGGCGTCGGCCGAGTACCAGGCGGCCGACATGACGCCAACCGCCTCGTCGCCGAGGCTCTTGAGCAGCGCGTCGTCCATGCCGGTCCAGCCGGCGAGCAGCGGGACGCGGCCCTTCAGGCCGAGGTCGGCGTAGGCGCGCATGAACTTCACCGGGTTGGAGCCGGCAAAGCCCTGCATCACGCAATCGACGTTGCCGATCTGCGCGATGTATGGGGTGTAGTCGGGCGTCACCAACGGCGGCCACAGCTTCTTCACCACCTTGCCGCCGGCATCCTCGAATACCCGCTGGAAGCCGGACATCTGCTCGTAACCGAACGCGAAGTCCTCCGAGATGGTGGCGGCGCGCTTGTACTTGAGCTCCTTGGCGGCGTAGTCGGCCATCACGTGGCAGGCCTGCGCGGAGGTCGCCGAGGGCCGGATGATGAACGGGTTGGCCTTGCGCTGGGTCACGTCCTCGGCGGCCGCCTCGCTGATCAGCGGCGTCTCGCGCTCGCGCACGTAGTCCAGGATCGCCAGCAGCTCGAAGGCGGCGAGCGGTCCGAGGATGACGTTGACCTTGTCGCGCTCGATCACTTCCTGCGCCTTGGTCTTGGCGCCGGCCGGGTTGCCGCCGGTGTCGGCGACCAAGAGCTCGACCTTGCGGCCGGCGAGTGTGTTGTTCTTCTCCTTCAGGAAGGCCACCAGGCCCTGCTCCATCTGGATGCCGCCCTGAGCCAGCGGGCCGGTCTTGACGGTGAGCAGGCCGATCTTGAACGGGGTCTGCGCCAGCACGGCCGGCGCCTTGATGGCCGCGAGGCTCGCCCCGGCCAGCAGTCCCTTCAGCACGGTTCGGCGTTGAACAATCATCGTGATCCTCCCGATGTTCGGATTGTTGGCCGCCGCGGAACGCGCGCCGGCTGAAATGCGGATGCGCCTTCTAGCAATGGTTCCGCCTCGCGCCTAGCGGGATTCTTTGTGCGCCGCGGTATGCTGCGGCCCGCAGCCCGCTGCGGCAAGGATCGTAAAGCATGCCCGCCGAGCTCTATCTCGCCTATGTGCTCGCCTGCGTGATCATCGTGATCGTGCCGGGGCCGACGGTCACGCTGATCGTCGCCAACAGCCTCACCCACGGCACCCGCGCCGGGCTGCTCAACGTCGTCGGCACGCAGATTGGGCTCATTCTGATGATCGGCGTCGTGGTGGTCGGGCTCGCTTCGCTGGTCGCGGCCATGGGGTGGTGGTTCGACTGGGTGCGGCTTGCCGGCGCCGCCTATCTGGTCTGGCTGGGCGTGAAGCTGATCCGCTCGTCCGGCGCGGTCGGCATGGACGGGCGCGCCCCGGTCCCGCGCGGCGGCTTCGTCTGGCAAGGCTTTTTGGTGATCCTCAGCAACCCGAAGGCGCTGCTGCTGTTCGGTGCCTTCATCCCGCAATTCGTCGATGCCAAAGGCGAGTATGTCGGGCAGGTGGTGTTGCTGGGCGTCACCTTCATGGTGGTGGCGCTCGTTTTCGACGGCGGCTATGCGGTGCTCGCCGGCCGCGCCGGCGCACTGTTGTCTCTCCGCCGGGTGCAAATGGTGTCGCGAGCGAGCGGCGCGCTGCTGATCGGCGGCGGCGTCTGGCTGGCGCTGGCGCGGCGATGAGCCGATGAGGCATTCGGACGTGTTTCGACCGAATCCGACTTCACGGGCTGTGAATAGCCGGGACAAGGGCCCGAGGCACCATCTTCTCGGGACTCTGCCCTATAATGAAAGACTCACCCAATCGATCGGCCGGCAATGCGCTTCACCCCCGACTTCCTTGACGAGCTGCGCGCCAGGCTTCCGGTTTCGGACGTCGTCGGCCGGCGCGTGAAGCTCAAGAAGGCCGGGCGCGAGTGGAAGGGCCTGTCGCCGTTCAACCGCGAGAAGACGCCGTCATTCTTCGTGAATGACCAGAAGGCGATGTGGTTCGACTTCTCGTCCGGCCGCAACGGCAGCATCTTCGACTTCGTCATGGAAACCGAGGGCGTGACGTTCCCGGAGGCGGTGGAGCGGCTCGCCGCCATGGCGGGGGTCGCGCTGCCGGTCGTCTCCAGGGAGGCGCAGGCGCGCGAGGAGCGCCGCAAGAGCCTGCACGAGGTGATGGAACTGGCGGCCAAGTTCTACGAGGCCAATCTGGCAGGGCGGAGCGGCGCCCAGGCGCGCGGCTACCTCGCCGACCGCGGCCTCGCACCCGCGCTGCAGCTCAAGTTCCGGCTCGGCTACGCGTCCGGCGAGCGCTTCGCCCTGAAGGAGCACCTCGGCAAGCTGGGCGTGCCGGTGGAGGACCTGGTCGAGGCCGGGCTGCTGGTCGCCGGGGACGATATCCCGGTCCCTTACGACCGGTTCCGTGACCGCGTGATGTTTCCCATCACCGACCTGCGCGGACGCGTGATCGCGTTCGGCGGCCGCGCCCTGCAGAAGGATGCGCAGGCGAAGTATCTCAACTCTCCGGAGACCCCGCTCTTCCACAAGGGCGCCACCCTCTACAACCTCGCGACCGCGCGGCAGGCCGCGCACGAGGGCGCCGCGGTCGCCGTCGTAGAGGGCTATATCGACGTGATCGCCATGGTCGGTGCCGGCTTCGCCGCGACTGTGGCGCCGCTCGGCACCGCCCTGACCGACGAGCAGCTGGCGCTGCTGTGGAAGCTCGCGGATGAGCCGGTGCTCTGCCTGGACGGCGATTCCGCCGGCCGCCGTGCCGCCTATCGGGTGCTCGACATGGCGCTCCCCGGCCTGGCCGCTGGGAAAAGCCTGCGGTTCGCCGCGCTGCCGGCCGGCCAGGATCCGGACGATCTGGTGCGCGGCGGCGGCACCGAGGCGGTGCGGGAGGTGATGGCGGGCGCGATCTCGCTCGCCGACATGCTGTGGACGCGCGAGACCGAGCGCGGTGCCTTCGACACTCCGGAGCGGCGCGCCGCCCTGGAATCGCGGCTCGGCACCTTGCTGGAGGGGATCGCCGACCAGACCGTGCGGCGCTATTACCGGGACGACTTTTCGGCCCGCGTCCGCGCCTTGTTCGCACCGGTGCCGCTGCACGGGTCCGGCGGCGGATACGCCCGCGGCGGACCATCCGGCCGCTTCAGCCGCGGTGCGAAGCACAAGCCGGGCGGCCGGTTCGGCCGCGACCCCACGCCGACGTCCACCGCCCATTTGGCCGCCAGCCACATCCTGCGCGGCTATCGCTCAGCCGTGCCGGCGCGCGAGGCACTGATGCTGGCCGCCGTCCTCAACCATCCGTGGCTGCTGGAGACCCATACGGAGGAGCTGGCCGAGCTGGAACTGCGCCACCCGGACGCCGACCGGCTGCGGCGGGCGATCCTGGATGCCGCCGCCGGCCATGCCCACGCGCCGATGGAATCCGCGCTGCTGCGGGACGCCATCGCCGGCGGTGGAGCGGCCCCGGTGCTCGCCAGGGTAGAGGCCGCGCTCACCCATCGGTCCGACTGGCCGGTGCGCCCGGAGGCCGCCCCGGATGATGTTACTGCCTGGTGGCACCACGTGATTACCTTGCATCACAAGCAGAGGACGCTAAATAGGGAGCTCAAGGACGCCGAACGCGCGCTCGGCAACGACCCCAGCGAGGAGAATCTGGCCTGGCTCCGCGATCTGCAGGAACGCCTGTCCGCGCTGGACGGGTCGGAAGCGCAGATCGAGGATTTCGGCGTCTCGTCCGGGCGGCCGGCGCGCAGCATGTAGGCGACCAGCTTGGGCGGTACGGTGGGGGCACCCGGGGGCGGGTGAAGGACCTGGAGGGACGGGCGTTAAGCTTAAGCCGGGCTTAACGCCGCTGGCCGAACGTCAGGAGCCTTGATTCGAACCGAAGGCGGCGCCGACGGCGCGCGCCCTTTTGCCTGTTTCGGCCCGCGGCGGGACGCCGCCCGGAGCCGGGGAGACGTGTATGGCGACCAAGACCAAGCAGACGCCGCAGAAGGAAGAGGGCGCCGAGAAGGACGCCCCCGAAGCCGCGACTCCCGACAGCCCGTTGCTCGACCTTTCGGACGCCGCCGTCCGCAAGATGATCAAGCTCGCCAAGAAGCGGGGCTGGGTCACCCACGACCAGATCAATGCGGTGCTTCCCTCCGAGGAAGTCTCTTCCGACCAGATCGAGGACATCTTCGCGATGCTCAACGAGATGGGCATCAACGTGGTCGAGCAGGAGGAGACCGAGACCGAGGAAGAGGAGAAGCAGGAGGAGGCCGACGACGACGAGACCGACGGCGAGCTGGTCGAAGTCGCCGCCAAGCCGGTCGCCACCACAGAGAAGAAGGAACCCTCCGAGCGCACCGACGATCCGGTCCGCATGTATCTGCGCGAGATGGGCTCGGTCGAGCTGCTGTCGCGCGAGGGCGAGATCGCCATCGCCAAGCGCATCGAGGCCGGCCGCGAGGCGATGATCGCCGGCCTGTGCGAGAGCCCGCTGACGTTCCAGGCCATCATCATCTGGCGCGACGAGCTCAACGAAGGAAAAGTTTTCCTCCGCGACATCATCGATCTGGAAGCGACCTATGCCGGCCCGGACGCCAAGAACGCCGCGCCGGTGAACGGCGCGCCGGGCGCCGACGCGAACGCCAATGGCGCCGCTCCGGGCGGCCCGCCGGTCGTCAGCGCGCCCGCTTCCGCTCCGGCCGGCGCGACCCCGTTCCGCCCGGCGCCGCCGCGCGGCGCCCCGGAGGTGGAAGGGCTTGAAGGCGCCAACCTGTCCGACAGCGAGCTGGACGACGACGAGTTCGAGAACTCGATGTCGCTCGCCGCCATCGAGGCCGAGATCAAGCCGAAGGTGCTGGAAAGCTTCGACCGCGTCGCCGACTCTTACAAGAAGCTGCGGCGGCTGCAGGACCAGGACATCGCCAACAAGCTGCAGAACGAGACGCTCTCGCCGGCGCAGGAGCGCAAGTACAAGAAGCTGAAGGAAGAGCTGATCACCGAGGTGAAGTCGCTGCGGCTCAACCAGGCCCGCATCGATGCGCTGGTGGCGCAGCTCTACGACATCAACCGCAAGCTCGTGGGCATCGAGGGCCGGCTGATGCGGCTCTCGGAAAGCCACGGCGTCGCGCGCGAGGACTTCCTCAAGAATTACCAGGGCTCCGAGCTCAATCCGCAGTGGCTCAACCGCGTCTCCAAGCTCGCCGCCAAGGGCTGGAAGAACTTCGTCGCCCGCGAGAAGGACCGCATCAAGGAATACCGTGGGCTGATCCACGCCCTCGCCAGCGAGACCGGGCTCGAGATCGGCGAGTTCCGCAAGATCGTGCACATGGTGCAGAAGGGCGAGCGCGAGGCCCGCCAGGCGAAGAAGGAGATGGTGGAGGCGAACCTGCGCCTCGTGATCTCGATCGCCAAGAAGTACACCAACCGCGGCCTGCAGTTTCTGGACCTGATCCAGGAAGGCAACATCGGCCTGATGAAGGCGGTCGACAAGTTCGAGTACCGCCGCGGCTACAAGTTCTCGACCTATGCGACCTGGTGGATCCGGCAGGCCATCACCCGCAGTATCGCCGACCAGGCGCGCACCATCCGCATCCCGGTGCACATGATCGAGACGATCAACAAGATCGTGCGCACCTCGCGCCAGATGCTGCACGAGATCGGCCGCGAGCCGACCCCGGAGGAGCTGGCCGAAAAGCTCGGCATGCCGCTCGAGAAGGTGCGCAAGGTGCTCAAGATCGCCAAGGAGCCGATCAGCCTCGAGACCCCGATCGGCGACGAGGAGGACTCACACCTCGGCGACTTCATCGAGGACAAGAACGCGATCCTGCCGATCGACGCGGCGATCCAGTCGAACCTGCGCGAGACCACGACCCGCGTGCTGGCGTCACTGACGCCGCGCGAGGAGCGCGTGCTGCGCATGCGCTTCGGTATCGGCATGAACACCGACCACACGCTGGAAGAGGTCGGCCAGCAGTTCTCGGTGACGCGCGAGCGCATCCGGCAGATCGAAGCGAAGGCGCTGCGCAAGCTCAAGCATCCGAGCCGGTCAAGGAAGCTGCGGAGCTTTTTGGATAATTGAGCCTTCAGCTCCGGACAGCCCGTCCGGCGTGTGAAGCATCTGCTGCGGATGCCGGAAGCTGCTGAGCTCTTGGATACTGACACCTCGATGAACGGGCTGTATGGCAGGATCGAACATAGCTACTGCGATCCGTTTGCCGAAGCGTTTGATGCTTCGGCAAATTTTCGGGATTGGCTGCTTGCTCGGCTTGGCCTGTCCGATTGGGTAGGGCGCTCCACGTCACTGAAGTTGGAGCAGCGTGCGGCCAGAAGGGCGCGCTTTTGGTGGAAGAACTACTATTGTCATGAGAGCCGCTGCACATGTCCGAGCCTAGCTGGACGCGAGATTGATATCCTACTGTTCTGCCGTAGGGATGACGGCAGAACACTTGCCATCCATGTGGAATGCAAGCAGCCCAGCGACGCGTTCCGCGGCGGACAGGCCAAAGCCTATCCCGTCCGGTCAAGGTGCTGGGCGTTGGGTTCCGGTGGACCAAGAAGCCTTCTGCTGCATGATCGGGCCACCACCGTGCTCATCTGTGACCGGGCGTCCTCGTACTCTCTCGACGACGTCGAGCATTTTGAAAACATCATCTATTTTGACGAACTTTCGGCGCGAATAATCCCTTATCCGGCAGCTCTCTAAATTGGCATGATGGAGAAATCAGCCAGCAGTTCTCGGTGACGCGCGAGCGCATCCGCCAGATCGAGGCAAGGCGTTGCGCAGGCTCAAGCATCCGTCGCGGTCGCGGAATCTGAGGAGCTTCTTGGATAACTCAGCCGTGCTCGCGCCGGGGTGGGCTGACGCAAATCGGCAATCACAGCTCCAAAGCCTCACCCGCCGGTCCGCACCCGCTCCACCTGCCCGGCGACCGCGCGGATCTGGCGCGGGCCGGCGAGCCAGATCGCCACCGCCGAGGCGAGGCTGAGCGCGACGCAGAGCGCGAAGCCGGGCGTGTAGCTCGCCGTGGCGTCATAGAGCACGCCGGTGAGCCAGGGCCCGGCAGCGCCGCCCAAAATCGCCGCCAGCATGATGGTGCCAAAGATGCTGCCGTAGTGCTCGCCCTGGAAAATCTCGGCGACCACGGCGCTCAGCACCGAGGTGAGGCCGTAGCCGAGCGCGCCTTGCGTCAGCACCATCAGGGTGAGCAGCGCCGGCGTCGGATGGGCCTGCAGCGCGATCAGCATCTCATAGGAGACCGCAAAGCCGACCGCGCCGATGGTCCACACCCATTCGCGCCCGATGCGGTCGGAGAGGTGGCCGAGCGCGATCTGGCCCGGGATGCCGGCGAGGCTGACTAGCCCGAGCGCCCAGGCGGCGACGGTGGGGCTGAAGCCGATCTCGGTGAGGTATTTTGTCTGGTGCACCTGCACGGCGTACCAGGCGTAGAGGCCGCAGAAGTAGCCGAGCACGATCCACCAGAAGCGCGCGGTGCGCATCGCGCGGCGAAGCGTCCACTCGGTCGCGGCCCAGGCGGCGTCGACCACGTTCGACGGCGGCGGCGCCGCGGTGCCGCCCACAACGCCGTCGCCGTCGGGCTGCAGCCCCATCTGCTCCGGCTTCTTGCGTAACAGCAGGTTGAGCGGCGCCAGCACCAACAGGATCAGCAGCCCCATGGTCCAGCAGGCGGCGCGCCAGCCGGAGCGCTCGATCAGCACCTGCATCCAGGGCAGCAGGATCACCGAGCCGACGCCGACGCCGGCGAAAGCGATGCTGGTGGCAAGCCCGCGCCGCCGCACGAACCAGTTCGGCAGATAGAGCGACTGGCCGGAATAGCCGACACAGACGCTGCCGCCGCCCACCATCACGCCGAGCGTCAGGTAGAGATGCCACGGCTCGCGCGTCAGCGGCGCCAGCAGCAGGCCGGCGCCCATCAGCCCGACGCCAAGCTCCATCACGGCGACCGGGCCGCGCCGGTCCATCAGCCGTCCGACTGTGGGCGTGAGCACCGCGGAGACGAGGAAGCCGAACGAGAACGCCCCGGCGGTGACGCCGCGCTCCCAGCCGAATTCGCTCACGATCGGCGGAAACAGCAGCGAGAACGCGGTGCGCGCATTGACGCCAATCGCCATGGTGACGAAGGCGACCGCCACAATCACCCAGCCGTAGAAGAACGGGAGAGGCATGCGCCGTCATGCGCGGGCTTGACCCGCGCATCCATCAAAAGAGTCGGGTGCTCACGATGGATGGCCGCGCCAGGCGCGGCAATGACAAACTGAATAGAAGCAAGAGCGTTCGCGCCTCAGAACGGAAGGATCATCCCGACCCTCGGAACGACC
>DASWSO010000312.1:0-1652 GCA_036402635.1 Xanthobacteraceae bacterium | reverse complement strand
TGGTGACCGGATCGAACGAGCCGGCATAGAGCGCTACACGGGGCATGGGCCGGTCTAACGCGCTCGCGCGCCGGCGGCAAGTGCCAGTTCCGGCTCAGGAATTTCAGTCCGCCGCAAAATCTTCGGCGAACGTCGCGTTTTCTTTGAACCGGCGCCCGGGCTGCGGCGACCAACGTCCACGGGGGGATGTGTTTTTCCTTTCGGGGATGGGAAATGCTGAAAGTCCTTACGGCCGCTGCCTGCTTCTGCCTCTGTGCTTCCATCGTCGCGGCCCTGCCGCACCGCACCGGCGCATCCGCCAAGCCGGAGATCGCCGGCCCGGCGCCCGCGCTGACCGCGCAGGCGCAGCCTGACCGCTACTGCGCCGACAAGACCTGGCCCGACCATCAGCGCGCCTGCCCTGCCGGCGCTGGCGACGACGAGGCGGTGCAGGATCCGGCGGCAGCTTCCCCGGATACGGCCGCGCCTGCCGGTCCGGATCTCGTGATCCAGGATGCGACCCCCGACCCGGCTCCGGCGGTGCAGCAGTCCCAGACGGAGCCGGAGCAGACGTCGACCGCAACCGCGCAAGCGGCCGGCGGCGGCGTGCCTCACCCGGTCCGGCGGCCGCCGGCGCGCACCGCCCTTGCGGCACCGCCGCGCGTTACGGTCGCCACACCGGCCAAACGAACGGTTCAGGTCCCGCGCGCCGTCGCCCGGGTCGAAAAGCCCGCCCGCGTCGCGAGCTTCTATCCGCGCAGCTCGGACCTGCTGATATTCGGCACCGCCTGGTGACCCGTTAGCGTCGCGTTCGCGCAGCCCATCAATCCTGCACAAGAGCGGCGGGTTACGGCTGCGCCTAACCCGCCCTACGTTCTTACGTTCGGCGGGCGCGCAGCGTCAGCCGATACAGGCCGATCGCGATGATCGCCAGAATGGCGGCGAACAGCGCGCCCCAGATCGCCATCTCGGCACGGTCGTGCGGAAGCGCGAACGCGCTCTCCAGACCGGTGAGCAGGTGCTGCCGGGCAAGCAGCCCGATCACGACGAGGACCAGGAGGGTGCGGTAGGCAATCACCAGCCCGCGCTCGCGATCGCGCGCCGACCGAGGGCTCATCGCAGGTTCCTCCATCTCTCCCTCCCGCAATCCGCCACTCTAACATCCGCAGCGTTGACGGCGATCAATGCGACGGCGCAGCGGCGCGCTCACGCTCGGCAACGATGTCGCAGGAGCGCAGCCATGGTCGTGCATCTGAACCGCGTGGCGCTGGCGCACGCGAAAGCGCTGGTCGAGGCCGGCCAGTTCGTCTTCGACCAGCGCGATGCGTGGAGCGAACACCAGCCCTCCACCGCGAAGGAGAATGCGTTCATCGAGGCGCACGGCTTCGCCGAATACGGCAAATGGCACCTCGGGATCAACGACACGAAGGCCGAGAACACCAAGGGCCGTTACGAGTTCCCGTACGGAGACTTCGAGAAGGTGCACCGCTGCGGCGTGATCTCGGCGGAGAGCCGGGCCGGCCAGTACAAGCACCTCGACATCGAACGGGCGGCCGCAGAGCTGCACGACCTGATCGACGTGCGCCACGGCGCGCCGCCCCCGCATGGCGCAGCGCACCGCTCCGCGTCGCACCGCGTCCGCTGAGGACGTATCACTCCTCGGCCGCGTCCGT
>DASWSO010000311.1:0-4068 GCA_036402635.1 Xanthobacteraceae bacterium | reverse complement strand
CTGAAAAACCGCTACAGCCGTAGAAACGATGGCTGCATACAAAGCAATGACTTGAGCGATCTCAAACTTCATCAAATTATTGCCCTGGGTGCGTGCTCGCGATCTGCTTCGCTCGACATATCCTCCTCCTCGCCGTAACCCACCAGCCGCAGCGGTCGCGACTTCAGGCCCCGGGTCTGGCACCAGTGCACCAGCGCGTCCTCTTCGCCATGGGTGACCCAGACTTCCGATGCCTCGGTCGCCGCTATGGTGGCGGTGAGGCCGTCCCAGTCGGCGTGGTCGGAGATCACCAGCGGCAGCTCGACGCCGCGCTGGCGGGCGCGCGCCCGCACCCGCATCCAGCCCGAGGCGAACGCGCTCACCGGGTCGGGGAAGCGCCGGGTCCAGCGGTCCTGCAGCGCCGACGGCGGGCAGATCGTGACGGTGCCGGCCAGCTCCGCCTTGGTGGCGTCGCGCACCAGCCGGAGCGGGCCGAGCGGGATGCCGCGGCGCTCGTAGTAGCGCGTCAGCGTCTCCATGGCGCCATGCAGGTAGATCGGACGGTCGTAGCCGGCCTCGCGCAGCAGCGCGATCATGCGCTGCGCCTTGCCGAGCGGATAGCCGCCGACCAGATGCGCGCGCTCCGGAAACAGCGCGAGCGAATCCAGCAGCTTGCGGACTTCCGTTGCGGCATTGGCGTAACGGAAGACCGGCAGCCCGAAGGTCGCTTCGCTGATGAACACGTCGCAGCGGATCGGCTCGAACGGCGCGCAGGTCGGGTCCCGGTCGGTCTTATAGTCGCCGGAGGCGACGATGCGCATCCCCTTCCATTCGACGCAGATCTGCGCCGAGCCGAGGATGTGGCCGGCCGGCCGGAAGGTCACGGAAACGCCGTTGATGTTGAGCGTCTCGCCCGGCGTCACCGCCTGCATCGAGCCGGCGCAGTCCTCGCCGCAGCGGATGCGCATGATGTCGAGCGTCTCCGCCATGGCCAGCACGGCGCCGTGGCCGGCGCGGGCATGGTCGGAATGGCCATGGGTAATCAGCGCCTTGGCGACCGGCCGCAACGGGTCGATATGGAAGTCGCCCGGCGGGCAGCAGAGGCCGTGCGGGGTCGGGCACAGGAGATCTTCCGGGCGCATCTCCCGTAGATATGCCACAAGCGTTATTTCGCGAGCCCGGTGAGCAGCTTGAGCGCAGCAGTGAAGCTTTTTCAGTCGTCCGGCGACCTGCTTGCCGACCGCCGCTACGAGATCGCGCGCGATCTGGCCGCCCGCGGCGATCCCGCGGCCGCGGCCGACCTGCTGGCACAGACGGTCGAGCGCGCCCCCGGCTTCGCCTCCGCCTGGTTCGCGCTCGGCGATTTCCGCGCCAGCCTGGCGGAGCGGGACGACGCCATAGCGGCGTTCGAGCGGGTGCTGGCGCTCGATCCGGAGGACCGCCACGGTGCGCGGCTGCGGCTGGCGCAGCTCGGCGCCGCCGACGCCGAAAGCGCGATGGGGCAGGGCTATGTGCGGGCGCTGTTCGATCAGTATGCGCCCGGCTTCGACAAGGCTTTGACGGCGCTGGCCTATCGCGGGCCGCAGCTGCTGCGCGATGCGATCGGCCGCGTGCTGGCGGCGCAGCGTCGGCCGTTCCGGTTCGGCGCTGTCCTCGACCTCGGGTGCGGCACCGGCCTGATGGCGGAGGCGCTGGCGGACCAATTAGACCGCATCACCGGCGTCGACTTGTCCTCAGGCATGCTGCAAGCAGCCGGCCGCAAGGGCTTGTACGACCGGCTGATTTGCACCGACATGCTGGCGTTCCTCGCGACCGCCGCCGAGCCCGCGGAGCTGATCGTCGCGGCCGACGCCTTCGTCTACGTCGCCGATCTGGCGCCGCTCTGCCGCGCCGCCGCCGGCGCGCTCAACCCGCAGGGATTGTTGGCGTTTTCGGTCGAGACCCACGCCGGCGAGGGGGTGATCCTGGGCGACAAGCTGCGCTACGCCCATGGCGCCGCGCATGTGCGGGAGGCGCTGGCGGCCGCCGGGCTGGAGCTGATCGAGCTCACGCCGGCGTCGACCCGCACCGAAGCCGGCGCGCCAGTGCCGGGCCTGATCGCGGTCGCCGGCCGGCCCGCCCGGTAGGCCGGAACAACGCCGGACCAACCGGAAGAACATGGCAAGGTCCGGTCGGAACAGCGCTGTTCGGGATGTTCTGGGCGACTTCCGCCGCGCTGCCGTGCCGCCATCCGGAAATGCCTCGACCATGGCGGTCCGGGTCACTACCTCTCCGGGGTGGCGCTGCTCGATCCCATCACGACCAAACCCGATCTCCCCGACGTGTTCGCCCGCTGGTTCGCGGCGCGCGGCTGGGCGCCGCGCGCGCACCAGCTCGAGCTGCTGGCGAAGGCGCGGGCGCGCCGGTCGGTGCTGCTGATCGCGCCCACCGGCGCCGGCAAGACGCTCGCCGGATTTCTGCCGAGCTTGGTGGAGTTGGCTGAAACGCGCCGCGGCGAAGGGCATGGCTTCGCGCCTGCCGGTGCCCAGCCACCCTCTCCCACGGGGGGAGAGGGTGCACTGCCGGCGCTCGCACAGCGCAAACTCCTATCCACCGGCCGCGGCATCCGCCGCGAGGGCGGGCTCCACACCCTCTACATCTCGCCGCTGAAGGCGCTGGCGGTCGACATCGCCCGCAATCTCGAGACGCCGGTCGCCGAGATGGGGCTGCCGATCCGGCTGGAGACCCGCACCGGCGACACGCCGGTGTCGAAGCGGCAGCGGCAGCGGCGCGATCCGCCCGACATCCTGCTCACCACGCCGGAGCAGCTGGCGCTGCTGCTCGCCTCCGACGACGCGCCGTTCCTGTTCGGCTCGCTGCGCCGGGTGGTGCTGGACGAGCTGCATTCGCTGGTCACCTCGAAGCGCGGCGACCTGCTGTCGCTCGGGCTGGCGCGGCTGTTTCGGCTGGCGCCGCAGATGACCACCGTCGGCCTCTCCGCCACCGTCGCCGAGCCGGACGAGCTCTGCCGCTTCCTGGTGCCGCAGCCGGCGGTCGGGCAGCACCACGCCGACCTGGTGGTGGCCGCAGGCGGCGCGCAGCCGATCGTCACCATGCTCGACTCCAAGGAGCACCTGCCGTGGGCCGGGCACTCGGCACGCCACGCGCTCGCCGAGATCTACGAATTGATCCGCGCGCACCGCACCTCGCTGGTCTTCGTCAACACCCGCAGCCAGGCCGAGATGCTGTTCCAGGAGCTGTGGCGCATCAACGACGACGGGCTCGCGATCGCGCTGCATCACGGCTCGCTCGACGTCGCGCAGCGCCGCAAGGTGGAAGACGCGATGACGGTCGGCCGCCTGCGCGCGGTCGTGTGCACCTCGTCGCTCGACCTCGGCGTCGACTGGGGCGACATCGACCTGGTCATCAATGTCGGCGCGCCGAAGGGTTCGTCGCGGCTGATGCAGCGCATCGGCCGCGCCAACCACCGGCTCGACGAGCCGTCGCGCGGCGTGCTGGTTCCCGCCAACCGGTTCGAGGTGCTGGAATGCCGCGCCGCCATCGATGCGGTGGCGGCAAACGCGCAGGATACGCCGCCGCTGCGCACCGGCGCGCTCGACGTGCTGGCGCAGCATGTGCTCGGCAGCGCCTGCGGCGAGCCGTTCGACGCCGACGTGCTGTACGCCGAGGTGCGCAGCGCCGCGCCGTATGCGGGACTGACGCGCGCGGACTTCGACGCGGTGGTCGATTTCGTCGCCACCGGCGGCTACGCGCTGAAGAGCTACGAGCGCTTCGCAAAGATCCGCCGCGGCCAGGACGGGCGCTGGCGCATCTCGCATCCGCGCGTCGCGCAAGGCTACCGGCTCAACGTCGGCACCATTGTCGAAGCCAGCATGCTGAAAGTGCGGCTGGTGCGCTCGCGCGGCTCGGCCAGCGGCTATGCGGGCGGCATCATGCGCGGCGGCCGCATGCTCGGCGAGATCGAGGAATGGTTCATCGAGACGCTGGTGCACGGTGACACCTTCGTGTTCGCCGGCGAGGTGCTGCGCTACGAGGCGCTGGTGGAGGACGAGGTCTACGTCTCGCGCACCAGCGCGACCGATCCGAAGA
>DASWSO010000310.1:0-10435 GCA_036402635.1 Xanthobacteraceae bacterium | reverse complement strand
TACTACTGGCGCGACACATCGCCGGCGCGCGAGCTGTTCGAGCTGCCCGACTGGCAAGGCGTGGCCGAAAGCCTGTTGGGGGCGCGGCTCGTCTACTTCTCCGGCATCACGCTGTCATTGTACTCGAACGTCGGCATCGGCCGCTTCCTGGCGGTGTTGGAGCTTGCGCGCGAGAAGGGCGCCAAGGTCGCGTTCGACAGCAATTACCGGCCGCGCGGCTGGAAGGGCGATGCCGCGCGCGCCCGCAGCGTTTACACCGAGGCGCTCAAGCGGGTCGACATCGCGCTGCCGAGCTTCGACGACGAGGCGCTGTTGTGGGGCGATGCGAGCCCCGAGGCGACGGTGGCGCGGCTGCATGCCTTCGGCATCGACGAGGTGGTGGTGAAGAATTCCGCCAACGCGGTGCTGGTGGCGGTGAAGGACGAGCAGGTCTGGATTCCGGTGCCGCGCGTGGTCGATCCGGTCGATACCACGGCGGCCGGCGACAGCTTCAACGCCGCCTACCTGGCGGGCCGGCTCAGCGGCAAGGAGCCGGATGCCTCGGTCGGTGCCGCGCACGCACTGGCAAGCGAGAAGATCCGCCACCGCGGCGCCATCATGCCGCGCGCGACCAGCGTCATGCACTGAGACCGGAGCCGGCGCCGCTCACTGAATGCAAGCTGCTCGATCCGAGGAGCCGGCGGGCGAGCGCCGAAGCTCAATCAAGATGCCAGGCTAACTGCCCACCAGAGCCACCAAGCGCTCCAGGAACGGCCGCTGGCTCGCCAGGATCTTGGCCTCTGCGGTCGGGATATCGAACCAAGCGGCGCGGTCGATCTCGGGAAACTCCTGCTGCTGGCCGGAGCCCGGCGGCCATTCCATGGCGAACGTGTTGCTGCGGATTGCCGCCGCATCCAGCTCGCCGCAGAACGCCCAGGCGGTGACGTGCTTGCCGCCCGCCTGCCGCAGGTCGCCGAGCGGCTGGAACTCGCCGGCAAGCCGCACTCCCATCTCCTCCTCGAACTCGCGCAGCGCGCCGGCCAGCGGGTCCTCGCCCGGCTCGATCTCGCCTTTCGGAATGGCCCAGGCGCCGAGGTCCTTCTTGCGCCAGAACGGCCCGCCCGGATGCGCCAAAAGCACGCGCAGCCCCTCGGAGCCATGGCGGTAGACCAGGATGCCGGCGCTGCGCTTCATGCGCGACCCGGCGCCTTGAGGGGACCCTGTCCGACACGCATTTCTGTTGACACCATGCAGCCGGGCTGGCCCCGGCGGCTCCTGCATTGCATATCTTGCATAGCTCGGGCCGCTTCATACATAGCCGCATAACGCCGCCGTCCCGCTTTCGTCAGGATATTTTCGCCATGGGACGTTCCCTCTCCGCAAGAGTCGTCATCGTTGGCTCCGGCCCGGCCGGGTACACGGCGGCGATCTACGCCGCCCGCGCCATGCTGGAACCGGTGATGATCCAGGGCATCCAGCCCGGCGGCCAGCTCACCATCACCACCGACGTCGAGAACTATCCGGGTTACGCCGACGTGATCCAGGGCCCTTGGCTGATGGAGCAGATGCAGAAGCAGGCCGAGCATGTCGGCACCAAGATGGTGTTCGACCATGTCAACGCGGTCGACCTCTCGCACCGGCCGTTCCGGCTCACCTGCGATTCCGGCGACATCTATCTGGCCGACGCCGTGATCATCGCGACCGGCGCGCAGGCGCGCTGGCTCGGGCTGCCGTCCGAGGAAACCTTCAAGGGCTACGGCGTCTCGGCGTGCGCGACCTGCGACGGCTTCTTCTATCGCGGCAAGGACGTGGTTGTGGTCGGCGGCGGCAACACCGCGGTCGAGGAAGCGCTGTTCCTCACCAATTTCGCCAGCCGGGTCACGGTCGTGCATCGCCGCGACACGTTCCGTGCCGAGCGCATCCTGCAGGACCGCCTGTTCAAGAACCCGAAGATCGAGGTGATCTGGAATTCGACCGTCGAGGAGATCCTCGGCGCCTCCGATCCGCTCAAAGTCACCGGCGTGCGGATCCTCAACCTGAAGAGCGGCGCCGAAAGCGAGCGCGCTACCGACGGGGTGTTCGTGGCCATCGGCCACGCGCCCGCGGTCGAGCTGGTGAGCACGCAATTGAGGATGAAGCCGTCCGGCTACATCCTCACCGCACCGCATTCCACCGCTACCTCGATCCCCGGCGTGTTCGCTGCCGGCGACGTCACCGACGAAGTCTACCGGCAGGCCGTCACGGCCGCCGGAATGGGCTGCATGGCCGCGCTCGAGGCCGAACGCTTCCTGACCGCACATGCCGAACAGCGCGCCGCAGCCGAATAGGGGAGCCGGCGCCAACGGCGTCGGTCGCACGATGGATTGGGACAAGCTGAAGGTTTTCCATGCCGCCGCCGAGGCCGGCAGCTTCACCCATGCGGGCGATAACCTCGGGCTGTCGCAGTCCGCCGTGTCGCGACAGGTGAGCGCGCTCGAGCAGGAGCTCTCGGTGCCGCTGTTCCACCGGCATGCGCGCGGGCTGATCCTGACCGAGCAGGGCGAGCTTCTGTTCCGCACCGCGCATGAAGTGCTGATGAAGCTGGAGGCGGTGCGCGCCAAGCTCACCGACAGCCGCGAGAAGCCGAACGGCGAGTTGCGCGTCACCACCACGGTCGGCATCGGGGTGAACTGGCTCACGCCGCGGCTCGGCGAGTTCCTCGATCTCTATCCCGATATCCGCATTTCTCTGATCACCACCGACGAAGAGCTCGACCTGGCGATGCGCGAGGCCGACGTTGCGATCCGGCTGCGCCAGCCGACGCAGCCGGACCTGATCCAGCGCAAGCTGTTCCAGGTGCACTTCCACGCCTACGGATCGCCGGAATACCTCAAGCGCTTCGGCACCCCGCGCTCCGCCGACGATCTCGACAAGCACCGCATCCTGGTGCTGGGCGGCTCGGTGCCGCAATATCTGCAGAACTTCCGTTCGCTGCTGGCGGCCGGCCGCAACGGGCGCGAGCCGCGCCAACCGTACCTCACCATCAACAACATCATGGGCGTGCTGCGCGCCTGTCAGCGCGGCGTCGGGGTGGCGGTGCTGCCGGATTACATCGTCGAGGAGAACGGCGGCCTGGTGCAGCTGTTCAGCGGCGACGAGGGCTTCGCGCTCGACGCCTATTTCGTCTACCCGGAAGAGCTGAAGTCGGTCGCCCGCATCCAGGTGTTTCGCGACTTCCTGGTCTCCAAGGCGCAGCGCTGGAGCTACTGATTACGCCTGGCGCGAGCAGCGCCACGGCCTTGCGAGGTTTGCGGCCGTTACATGGCTGACATGCGGCGCGCCGTGTTGCTCAGATGGGCGGCGCTCCGCATAGTCACGGTGTGCTGTTCGCGGCGACCGCCTCCTCCCAGGTGAGCGTCACGGACAGACAGCTGTTCCCCTCTGAAGTGGTGCCGGCGCTCGCGCCGGCCAAACTCAACCGGGCCCTTCGGGCCCGGTTTTTTTCTTGCGCCGGTTTTTCTTGGGGCACCGTCAGGTCCACAACGGCTCGGCTTCGAGCCCCTTGTAGAGCGCCGCCACCTGCTCGCCGTAGCCGTTGAACAGCAGCGTCGGCCGCCGCTCGCTGGTGCCGATCAGCTGTTCGCTCGTCTGGCTCCAGCGCGGATGCGGCACCTCCGGATTGACGTTGGCCCAGAAGCCGTATTCGGCCGCCTGCAGCGCCTCCCAGAAGCTCTTCGGCCGCTGGTCCGTGAAGGTGAAGCGGGTGATCGACTTGATCGACTTGAAGCCGTATTTCCACGGCACCGCGAGCCGCAGCGGCGCACCGTGCTGCTTGGCGATCGGCTTGCCGTAGGCGCCGGTGGCGAGGAACGCGAGCTCGTTGGTCGCCTCCGCCAGCGTGAGGCCCTCGACGTAGGGCCACGGATACCAGGTCTGCCGCTGGCCCGACGCCACCGCGGCGTCGAGGAAGGTCTCCATCCGCACGTACTTCGCGGACGACAGCGGCTGCGCCAGCTTCACCAGCTCGGCGAACGCGAAGCCCGACCACGGGATCGCCATCGACCAGGCTTCGACGCAGCGGTGGCGGTAGAGCCGCTCTTCCAGCGGCAGCTTGCGCACCAGTTCATCGATGCCGATCTCGCGCGGCGCCTCCACCATCCCGTCGATCTTGACGGTCCAGGGACGGACCTTCAGCGCCTGCGCGGCCTTGGCGATCGTCTTCGACGAGCCGAATTCGTAGAAATTGTTGTAGGTGCCGTTGACCGTTTCGTCGGTGATCGGGCGGTCGAGGGCGAAGCGCGCGTTGCGCTTGGCCGGATAGAGGTCCTTGCTCGGGTCCGGCAGATCGGTGATGCGCTGCGCCGACGCGATCGCCGGCAAACTGGTGGCTGCAGCGACGCCGAGCGCGCCGGCCAACAGGCCGCGCCGGTCAAAGAACAGATGCTCCGGCGTGGCGGCGCTTTCCGGGATTTCCCAAGCCCGGCGGCGGACGACGTGCATGCGGCTCTCCCTCTGCAGCACTCCGGCAACCGTTAGGGCGCGGAGGGCTGCGCTGCAAGGCATAAGCGCGCCCGTGCGCCGGCGACACAGTGCCGATTAACATGATTGCAAGGTTAATCCGCCATAACGACGAGCGTCCGCGCCCGGATCGCCTTGCACCGGGCACGGTCACTAAAGCTCGCGTCGGGGTGGTATGGTGGCGTTGCGCAGCAAGTACGCGGGCGCGGTATGGGCGCCCTTCGTTCTGGCCGCCGCCATGCTGGTGCCGGCGCCCACCTCGACCGGCGAACACGGCGTCGGACGGCACTATCAGCTGACTGCGGCGGCGCCGCGCCCGGTTCCGCTCTGGGCGCCTCCCGGAGCACGCACCAGCCTGGTGCGCCCGATCGAGGTGGAAGGGCCCGAGCCGCCCGCTTTGCAACGATCCGAAGCTGCCGAGCGCGATGTCACCGGCTCACTGCCGGCGGTCGCGGCCTACCTGCGCGACCCGGCCGGCCCGCTGCCGGTCGCCGGCTCGTCCGTGCTCAATCGAGCCTTCAAGGGCGATCGCCTGCTGCCGCGCGCCGAGACCGATCTGATGACCGCGTCCGCGCACCGCTACGCCGATGCGCCCGATGACGAGGCCGACACGGCAGTCTCCCGGTCGGCCGGCGACCTCGACATCGCGCTGCAGACACCGCCGCCGGCGAATGCCGAAGCGGTCGACAATGCGGAGGATTCCGACAGCGCCGAGGCGGTGCCCGGCGAGGCGGTGGCGGATGCCGCAGTCGGCGGAAGCCGGCTGTATTTCGATGCGGCGCCGATGGGCGCGACCCTGGCCGCGGTCGAGCCGTGGGCCGCCGGCGACGCGCCGGTCCTGGTGGTGCCGGCGGTCGCCGCTCCGGCGATGGTGCAACTGCCGCTGATCGCACCCGCAAAGCCGCCGGCGCAGCCGGACACCCAGCCCGGCGTCACCGTGGCCGGCAAGGGCGAGGTCACCGGCGAAGGCCGGCGGCCGATGAGTCCGGCCGAACAGTTGCGCCTGAGCGCCAAGTCACGCGTCAAGGCGGAACGCTGCCTCGCCAATGCGGTGTATTTCGAGTCCCGCAGCGAGCCGGTGCGCGGCCAGATCGCGGTGGCGCAGGTGGTGCTCAACCGCGCCTTTTCGGGCTACTACCCGAACGACATCTGCGGCGTCGTCTACCAGGGCGCCAACCGCCACCTGTCGTGCCAGTTCACCTTCGCGTGCGACGGCATTCCGGACGTCGTGACCGATGCGGAATCCTGGGAGCGCGCCAAGCGCATCTCCCGCGCCGCGCTCGACGGCAAGCTGTGGCTCAACGAGATCGGCAAGGCGACGCACTATCACGCACTGTATGTGAACCCGTACTGGGTCCGTTCGATGCGGCGCCTCCACCGCATCGGCCTGCATAGCTTCTATCGCCCCCGCCAATGGGGCAGCGGCGTGGACGCGCCTTCGTGGGGCAATCCGCTCGTGGCGGAAGTGGTCGCCAAGCTGTAGCGGCGCGCGCGTCTACATCGCGATGTCGAGCGCGACGTCGAGGCTCGGCGCCGAATGGGTGATCCAGCCGGTGGAGATGTAGTCGACGCCGCTCTCGGCGATCGCCGCCACGCTGTCGAGCGTCACGCCGCCCGACGCTTCCGTGACGAGGCGGCCAGCGAGCATGGCGACTGCGCGCCGCAGCGTCTCCGGCGCCATGTTGTCGAGCAGCACGACGTCGGCGCCGCCGGCGGCAAGCACGTCCTGCAACTGCTCGAGCGTGTCCACCTCGATCTCGATCTTCACCAGGTGGCCGGCGACCGCGCGCGCGCGCGCCAGCACCGCCGCGATGCCGCCGGCGACCGCAATATGGTTGTCCTTGATCAGGATCGCGTCGTCGAGCCCGAAGCGGTGGTTGAAGCCGCCGCCGCAGCGGACGGCATATTTCTCCAGCGCGCGCAGCCCCGGCGTGGTCTTGCGGGTGCAGGTCATGCGCGCTTTGGTGTGCGCAATGCGGCGCACGAATGCTTCCGTCGCGGTGGCGACGCCGGAGAGCCGGCCGAGGAAATTCAGCGCGACGCGCTCCGCCGCCAGCACGGCGCGCGCCGAGCCCTCGACCGTCATCAGCACGGCGCCGGCCGCGGCGCTATCGCCGTCGCGCGCGCTCGCCTCGATGCGGGCGGCACCATCGAGCTTGCGGAATGCGAGCTCGACCAGCGGCAGCCCGGCGATCATGCCGGCTTTGCGGGCGACCACGGTCGCGCGCGCGCGCGCAGCCTCCGGCACGGTCGCGACCGAGGTGACGTCGCCGGCGCGTCCGAGATCCTCGGCGAGCGCACGCGTCACCGCGTCCTCGATTTGCAGCGGCGAGATGAAAGCGTCAGGACAGAGGAGGGACATCGGTTCCGGCCGAGCACGTATGGCAATGCAAATACTTCGTCTCGACCATGCGAGACGGAGAGTCGCTCAGCCCTTCAGGTTCACCATGCGCTCGACCGAGCGCCGGGCGCGCGCGGCGATCACCGGATCGATCACGACCTCCTCCTTCATGTAGACGAGGCTGTCGAGGATCTTCGGCAGCGTGATGCGCTTCATGTGCGGGCACAGATTGCACGGCCGCACGAACTCGACGTCGGGCAGCTCCGCCGCCACGTTGTCGGCCATCGAGCACTCGGTGACCATCACGATGCGCTTCGGCCTGCGCTCGCGCACCCAGTCGATCATGTGTGCGGTCGAGCCGGTGAAGTCCGCTTCCGCGATCACGTCGGGCGGGCATTCCGGATGCGCGATGATGCGGATCGACGGGTCGCTTTCGCGGTAGCGCCGCAGCTCCTCGCCGGTGAAGCGCTCGTGCACTTCGCAGGCGCCTTTCCAGGCGATGATTTTCACCTTGGTCTGCGTCGCAACGTAGCTGGCGAGATACTGGTCCGGCAGGAAGATCACGGTGTCGGAGCCGAGGCTCTCCACCACCTTCACGGCGTTCGACGAGGTGCAGCAGATGTCCACCTCCGCCTTCACGTCGGCGGTGGTGTTGACATAGGCGACCACCGGCACGCCCGGATACTGCGCGCGCAACAGCCGCACGTCCTCGCCGGTGATCGAGGCGGCAAGCGAGCAGCCGGCCTTGGAGTCCGGGATCAGCACGGTCTTCTGCGGATTGAGGATCTTCGAGGTCTCCGCCATGAAGTGCACGCCGCACTGCACGATCACGTCGGCGTCCACGTTGGTGGCCTCGCGCGCGAGCTGCAGCGAGTCGCCGACGAAATCGGCGACGCAATTGTAGATTTCCGGCGTCTGGTAATTGTGCGCCAGGATGACGGCATTGCGCTCCCGCTTGAGCGCGTTGATCGCCTTCACGTAGGGCGCGAAGAACGGCCACTCGACCGCCGGGACGACGGTCTTGATCCGCTCGTAGAGGTGCGCGGTCTCGCGCGCCACCTGCTCGTTCCATTCCAGCGGTGGCATCGGCAGCACGCGCGGCGTCCTCGGCGCGGCATCCTGTGCGCCGAACCGCATCCGCGGCTCGCCCGCATCGAAGCTGTGCATCACCGACATCGCAACCTCCCCATCCGCACGATATGCTCGAACTGAGCATATATGGTGCCGCGAAAAACCGGCACAAGGACCGGTCGTTTGTTCTTATTCTCGTTTCGAGCAAAACTGCAATAGCACGTTCCGTGGCGGGTTTCCAGCCGGCGGCATCATCGGTGCTATGCGTCGTTCGCGGGACCGGACCTCAGCAATCGATTGATGCGTGCGATGCATCGACGCCATCAACAACTCTGGTTATGCCTGCGGCCCCGCGGCCTCTATGGTCCCGCCAGATTTCGCAAGCATTGCCGGGTTTTCCATGTCCCCACGATCTGCGCCGGTGGCGACCGGCTGGCGCACGCCTCTCGCCATCGTGCTGTGCGGCTGTCTGGTCGGGATGCTGAATTTCGGCCCGCGCTCGGCGTTGGGAATGTTCGTGACGCCGATCTCGAGCGCGCACGGATGGGGCCGCGACGTTCTGGCGCTGGCCTTGGCGATCGAGATGTTCGTGTGGGGCGCGGCGCTCCCCGTGGTCGGCGCCATCGCGGACCGCCACGGCCCGGTGCGGGTGCTGATCGCCGGTGCGGTCGTGTATGCGGTCGGCCTGGTCTGGATGGCCAACGCCACCACGCCGGGCGCGCTGCATCTCTCGGCCGGGCTGATGGTCGGGCTGGGGCTCGCCGGCTCGTCATTCACGCTGGTGCTCGGCGCCTTCGCCAAGCTGTTGCCACCCCAATGGCGCTCGCTCGCCTTCGGCGCCGGCACCGCCGCCGGATCGTTCGGCCAGTTCCTGTTCTCGCCGCTCGCCGCCGTCCTGATCGGCAGCGTCGGCTGGCGGCATACGCTGTTCGTGTTCGCCCTTCTGGTGCTGCTGATCGTGCCGCTCGCGTTCGTGCTGCGCATGCCGCCCGAGCCGGCCGGCGGCGGACGCGCGCAGACGCTCCGTAGCGCTCTGGCGGAAGCATTCGCCCATCGAAGCTACGTGCTGCTGGTGCTCGGCTTCTTCACCTGCGGCTTCCAGCTGTTCTTCATCACCGTGCACCTGCCGGCCTATCTGGTCGACCGCGGGCTGTCGGCGCAGGTCGGCGCCTGGACCATCGGCACCATCGGGCTCGCCAACATCATCGGCGCACTCTCGGTCGGCTGGCTCGGCGACCGGTTCCCGAAGCCTTACCTGCTGGCCGCGATCTATGCGCTGCGCGCGGTCGCGATCGCCGTCTTCGTGCTGCTGCCGCCGAGCCCCGGCACGGCGATCGCATTCGGCTTCGTGATCGGGCTGCTGTGGCTGTCGTCGGTGCCGCCGACCTCGTCGCTGGTGGCGCTGATGTTCGGCACCCGCTGGTTCACCACCCTGTTCGGGTTCGCGTTCTTCAGCCATCAGGTCGGCGGCTTCCTCGGCGTCTGGCTCGGCGGCGTGCTGTTCGAGCGCACCGGCTCCTACGACGTGGTGTGGTGGCTCTCGGTCGCGCTCGGCATCGCCTCGGCGCTGATCAACCTGCCGATCGTCGAGAAGCCGGTGGTGCGCCGCGCCACGGCCTGAGCGGGCGGACTGGGATAAGCCGGTCGCCAAGCTCGCGGCGATCCGGCCCAAAGGCTAGATTGGCGCCGCCGACTCGACAACCCGAGCGCCCGATGCCCGTTCGCCAGCTCACCGAGGATCTCGTCAACCGCATCGCCGCCGGCGAGGTGATCGAGCGTCCGGCGAGCGCCGTGAAGGAGCTGGTGGAGAATGCGCTCGACGCCGGCGCAAGCCGCGTCGAGATCGTCACCGACGGCGGCGGGCGGCGGCTGATCCGTGTCTCCGACGACGGCGACGGCATGACGCGCGCCGATCTCGCGCTCGCGATCGAGCGCCACGCCACCTCCAAGCTGCCGGAAGACGACCTGCTGGCGATCCGCTCGCTCGGCTTCCGCGGCGAGGCGCTGCCGTCGATCGGCGCGGTCGCCAATCTCGCGATCGTGACGCGGCATGCCGGCGAGCCGCACGCCTGGGCGATCGCAGTCGCCGCCGGGAGGAAGTCCGAGCTGCGGCCGGCGGCGCTGTCGCGCGGCACCCGCGTCGAGGTGCGCGACCTGTTTCACGCGACGCCGGCGCGCCTGAAGTTCCTCAAGTCGGATCGCGCCGAGGCGGATGCGGTGCGCGAGGTGCTGCGGCGGCTGGCGATGAGCCGGCCCGACGTCGCTTTCACGGTGGCGGGCGAGGAGCGCGCCCCGCTCACCTGGGCGGCGGCGATGCCGGGTCAGGTCGGCCGGCTGGCGCGGCTCGGCGATATTCTTGGCGCCGACTTCCAGGCCAATGCGATTGCGGTTGGTGCCGGGCGCGAGGGGCTGCAGGTGGAAGGCTACGCCGGCCTGCCGACGCTCTCGCGCGCCAACGCGCTCGGGCAATACCTGTTCGTCAACGGCCGCCCGGTGCGCGACAAGCTGCTGCTCGGCGCGGTGCGCGGCGCCTACGCGGATTACCTG
>DASWSO010000309.1:0-7834 GCA_036402635.1 Xanthobacteraceae bacterium | reverse complement strand
GTTTGCGGCCGATCCGGACACGGCGACGGCCGCGGCGGCGGCTCGGTGGCCGGGCCTGCAGGCGCAAGCGCGGCCCTGAGGTGCATCGTCCGCCGCTGTCAGGGCGCTTCGACCAGCATCGGCAGCAGCGCCGGGTCGCCGCAGGCGACGAACGCCGGCACCCCGAAACGCGGCGCAGCGCCACTGTTGCCGCCGTCCCCGTACGAAATGTTGCTGCCGTCCGGGCAAGCCACCACGCCGCCGGCGGCGGCCAGCACCGCGTGGCCGGCCGCGATATCCCACTGCGAGGTGGGGGCGAGGCGCGCATAGACGTCGGCAGCGCCCTCGGCCAGCCGGCAGAATTTTAGCGCCGAACCGCACGGCGTCGGCGTGAGCCCAAGCCGCGCCAGCAGCGCGGCGCTGGCCGGATCGAGGTGCGAGCGGCTGGCGAGGCCGATGGCCTCGGCGCCGGGCCACAGCCGCGCCCGGATTGGCGTGCCGAGGTCTCCGACAACCCGCTCGGCGCCGCTGCCTGCCAGCCCGCGCCAGATCCTCGCCTGCGCCGGCACGCCCACCAGCCCGGCCACCGGAGCGCCGCCGACGATCGCCGCGACGTTGACGGTGAACTCGTCATGGCCATCGACGAATTCCCGCGTCCCGTCGAGCGGGTCGACCAGCACGAACACGTCGCCGAGCGCCGGCGCATGGCCGGCGGCGACTTGCTCTTCCGACACCACCGGCACGCCCGGCATCAGCCGCGCCAGCCCCTCCAGCAGCACGGCCTCGGCGGCCTCGTCGGCGGCGGTCACCGGCGAGCGGTCCGCCTTGGCACGCACCGCCATGCCGGCGCGGCGCTCCGCCATGATCGCTTCGCCAGCCTTGCCGACCAGCGCGGTCAGCGGCTGCATCAGCCGCGGATCGAACCCGCTTATGCGTCGCCGTCGGGTGCTCAAAGGCGGGGAGCCTCGCTCGCATTGGCCAGTCGTGAGGCGCGGTGTATCACAGCCCCGCTTGAGCGGGCACGCGGCCGATTCGCGCGGCCCGGCTGCCGCGGAGAAACAAAAGATGGCCGAACCCGTCGTGCTCGAAGGCCTCGATCTGGCGGCGCTGCTCTGCTCGCGCGTCTGTCACGACCTGATCAGCCCGGTCGGCGCGATCGTCAACGGCATGGAAGTGCTGGAGGAGACCGACGACGAGAGCACCCGCACCTTCGCGCTCGACCTGATCAAGAAGAGCGCCAACCAGGCGTCGGCGCGGCTGCAATTCTGCCGGCTGGCGTTCGGTGCGGCCGGCTCGGCCGGCGCCGAGATCGACACCGGCGACGCCGAGAAGGTCGCCCGCGGCTTCCTGCAGGACGACAAGGTCACCATCGGCTGGCAATTGCCGCGCGTGCTGATGCCGAAGAACCGGGTGAAGCTGCTGCTCAACCTGCTGCTGATGGCGGCGCAGACCATCCCGCGCGGCGGCACCATCACGGCGGAGCCGCTCGCCGAGGCCGAGGCACCGGGCTTCCGCATCACCGCCCAGGGGCTCAATCCGCGCCTGCAGCCGTCGGTGCCGGCGCTGGTCACGGGCGAGGTTGCCGGGCCGGTCGACGCGCATGCGATCCAGCCGTTCTATGCCGGCCTGCTCGCCCGCGCCTCCAACCTGAAGATCGGCATCGAGCAGACGCCGGAGCAGATCGTCTTCACGGCCAGCTGAGCGCGTTTTTTGGTGCGGCGCCGCGCGTTTCGCGGCTATTCCGTCGCGCCCGGCGAAACCAATCCTTAAACGCTTGAGTCGCAAAGTTGCGCTGTCTCCCGAGACCAGCGCGCGGCGGCGTATTGCCGCGAGTTCGATTCAAGGTCCGTTCATGGACGAGTTGTTGCGTGAGTTCCTGACGGAGACGAACGAGAGTCTCGATACCGTCGACGTGGAGCTGGTGCGGTTCGAGCGGGAGCCGGACAACGCGCAGATCCTCGGCAACATCTTCCGTCTCGTCCATACCATCAAGGGGACTTGCGGCTTCCTCGGCCTGCCGCGCCTGGAGGCGCTGGCGCATGCCGCCGAGACCCTGATGGGGCGCTTCCGCGACGGCATGCCGGCGAGCGGCGAGGCGGTCACGGTGATCCTGCAGTCGATCGACCGCATCAAGGAAATACTCGCCGAGCTCGAAGCGACCCAGCAGGAGCCGGAAGGCTCCGATCCGGATTTGATCGACCAGCTGGAGCGGCTCGCAGCGGCAGGCTCCGCCGATCTGCCGAACCGGGGACATGCGGTCGGCTCGCCGGTCTACCAGGTGCTGGAGCGGCCGCTGCGGCCCGGCGAGGTCTCGCTCGACGAGCTCGAACGGGCCTTCCGCGAGACCGCGGTGGAGGCGCCCGCCGCCGTCGCGCAGCCGTCGCCCGCTCACAACCGCCGTTCTACCGACCGCGAGGACGAGGAGAAGTCCGACGCGCGGATCGCGAACACGACGCTGCGGGTGAACGTCGACACGCTCGAGCACCTGATGACGATGGTCTCGGAGCTGGTGCTCACCCGCAACCAGCTGCTCGAAATCGTCCGCCGCCACGCGGATTCGGAGTTCAAGGTCCCGCTGCAGCGGCTCTCCAACGTGACGGCGGAGCTGCAGGACGGAGTCATGAAGACCCGCATGCAGCCGATCGGCAACGCCTGGCAGAAGCTGCCGCGGGTGGTGCGCGATCTCGCCGGCGAGCTCGGCAAGGAGATCGACCTGCAGATGCTCGGCGCCGACACCGAGCTCGACCGGCAGGTGCTGGAGCTGATCAAGGACCCGCTCACCCACATGGTGCGGAACTCCGCCGATCACGGGCTGGAGACGCCATCCGAACGGCGCGCGCTCGGCAAGCCCGAGAAGGGCACCATCCGGCTCACGGCCGCCCATGAAGGCGGTCACATCGTCATCGACATCGCCGACGATGGCCGCGGGCTCAATAGCGCGCGCATCCGCAGCAAGGCGCTGGCCGCCGGGCTGGTCGAAGAAGCTGCGCTCGAGAAGATGAGCGAGGCGCAGGTCCAGAAGTTCATCTTCGCGCCCGGCCTTTCGACCGCGTCGGCGATCACCAGCGTTTCCGGACGCGGCGTCGGCATGGACGTCGTGAAGACCAATATCGACCAGATCGGCGGCACCATCGACGTGAAGTCGGTGCCTGGCGCCGGCTGCTGCTTCACCATCAAGATCCCGCTCACCCTGGCGATCGTCTCGGCCCTGATTGTCGAGTCCGAGGGCGAGCGTTTCGCCATCCCGCAGCTCGCCGTGGTCGAGCTGGTGCGTGCCAAGGCGAACGCCGAGCAGCGCATCGAGCGGGTGCAGGACATCGCCGTGTTGCGGCTTCGCAACCGCCTGCTGCCGCTGGTGCATCTCGGCACCCTGCTGGGCACCAGCCCGCCCGACACCGCGGTCGGCGGCTCCGGCTTCATCGTGGTCACCCAGGTGGGCAGCCACAAGTTCGGCATCGTGGTCGACCAGGTCATCCACACCGAAGAGATCGTCGTGAAGCCGATGTCGAGCAAGCTGCGCCACATCGGCATGTTCTCCGGCAACACGATCCTCGGTGACGGCGCGGTGATCCTGATCATCGACCCGAACGGCATCGCCGACGCGGTCGGCGGCGATCGCAGCGCGGCGTCCGCGATCGGCGAGGGCGATGCCCAGGCGCCGGCGGAGCCGACCACCTCGCTGCTGCTGTTCCGCGCCGCTTCGCCGGACTTGCGCGCGGTTCCGCTCGCGCTGGTCACCCGGCTCGAGGAGGTCGATTGCGGCGCGATCGAGCGCTCCAACGGCCGCGACTTCATCCAATATCGCGGCCAGCTGATGCCGCTCGTGCGCATCAACGAGCAGGCCAAGCTGAAGACCGCGGGCACGCAGCCCGTGCTGGTGTTCTCGGAAGACGGCCACTCGGTCGGGCTGGCGGTGGACGAGATCGTGGACATCGTCGAAGACCGGCTCACCATCGAGGTGGCGAGCGACACGCCGGCGGTGATCGGGTCTGCGATCGTCAACGGCCGGACAACCGAGATCATCGACGTCGGGTATTACCTGCCGATGGCTTTCGACGGCTGGCAGCGCCGCAAGCAGCCGGGACAGCGGGCGGCGCCGCGCGTGCTGCTGGTCGACGATTCGCCGTTCTTCCGTGACCTGCTGCGGCCGGTGCTCGGCGCGGCCGGTTTCCAGGTGACCACGGCGGAAAGCGCCGAGGCGGCGCTCGCGCTGCTGCGGGAAGCACCGGCCTTCGCCGTCATCGTCTCGGACCTGGAACTGCCCGGGATGGACGGCATCGCTTTCGCCGCCGCAGTGCGGAGCGACGAGCGCACCGCCGCGATCCCGCTCATCGCCATCTCCTCGCATGCGCCGCCGGAGCTGCTGGCGCGGCTGCATCAAGTCGGCTTCCGCGACTTCGTGCCGAAGTTCGACCGGCCCGGCCTGATCGCGGCCGTGCGCGGCAGCGGGACGCGGCTGGAGTGCGCGGCATGAGCGCCAAGCGCATGCAGCCCGGCGTTGCTGCCGACGGCTCCCGCGCCGCCGACTACGTGACGTTCACGGTCGGCGATCAGCTGTTCGGCCTGCCGATCCTGCGCGTGCAGGACGTGTTCATGCCGGACCGGTTGACGCGTGTGCCGCTGGCCTCGCCGGAAATCGCCGGCGTGCTCAATCTGCGCGGCCGCATCCTCACCGCCATCGACATGCGCTGCCGGCTCGGCCTGGCGCCGCGCCCGAACGACGGGCCTCGTATGGCGGTCGGCATCGACTGCGACGGGGAAGCCTATGCGCTGCTGATCGACGGTATCGGTGAGGTGCTGAAGCTTGGCGACGACACGCGCGAGCCGTTGCCGGTCAACCTGGATCGGCGGCTCGCGCAGGTCTGCAGCGGCATGCATCGGCTGGAAGACAGGTTGCTGATCGTGCTCGACATCGATCGCGTGCTCGACGTCGGCAACGAGGCGATTGCGGCTTGAGGTTCTTGCATTTGGATCGAGCCCGCGGGCTCGTGCAACCGGAGTGGTGGCGGCCATGAAGACCTGCTTGGTGGTGGACGATTCGAGCGTGATCCGGAAGGTCGCGCGGCGTATCCTGGAAGGGCTGCAATTCACGATCCAGGAGGCGGAGGACGGCCAGCAGGCGCTCGATTGCTGCCGCCGCACGATGCCGGACGCCGTGCTGCTCGACTGGAACATGCCGGTGATGGACGGCTACGACTTCCTCAAGGCGTTGCGCCGTCTGCCCGGCGGCGACCAGCCGAAGGTGGTGTTCTGCACCACCGAGAACGACGTGGTGCACATCGCGCGCGCGCTGCATGCGGGCGCCAACGAGTACATCATGAAGCCGTTCGACAAGGAGATCGTGGAAGCCAAGTTCCAGGAAGTCGGCCTGCTCTAGGCCGGCTCGCTTGCCCTCGTCGCCCGGTGAAGTCGAGTTCCTGCGTATGATCGCCGCCGCCCTTGCGCCCGCACTGCCGCCGCTGCTGCAGCGGCCGCTCCGCGTGATGGTGGTCGACGACGCCATCGTGGTGCGCGGGCTGATCGCGCGATGGCTGCAGGAGCAGCCCGACTTCGAGGTCGGGGCGGTGCTCCGCACCGGCGCCGAAGCGGTCACGCAGTTCGACGCGGTGCAGCCGGACGTCGTCATCCTCGACGTCGAGATGCCGGACATGGATGGGCTCGCGGCGCTGCCGCTGCTGCTGGCGAAGAAGCCCGATCTCGTCGTCATCATGGCGTCGACCGCCACCCGCCGCAACGCCGAGGTCAGCCTGAAGGCGCTGTCGCTCGGCGCCGCCGACTACATCGCCAAGCCGGAGACCTTGCGCGGGCTCACCGTCTCGGCAGAGTTCCGCGGCGAATTGGTCGAGAAGGTGCGCGCGCTCGGCCGTGCCCGGCGGACGCGCGCATCGGCGCCGGCGGCCGGCATGACCGGGATTGGCGCGCCCGGCATGCTGCGTCCGCTGCCGCTCGACGCGACCGCTGCGGGCGGCAGCGGCGGCTATGCGCTGCGGCCGTTCGGCAGCCGGATCCCGCGCGCGCTGTTGATCGGCGCTTCGACCGGCGGTCCGCAGGCGCTCGCCACGCTGCTTTGCGGGCTTGGCACGCTGCCGGACAGGGTGCCGGTGCTGGTCGTGCAGCATATGCCGCGCACCTTCACCACTATCCTGGCGGAGCATCTCAGTGCTACCGCCGGTCGCGTCGTGCGCGAGCCGCAGGACGGCGAGCCGGTGGCGGCCGGCACGATCTACGTCGCACCCGGCGGGTTGCACATGCGGCTCGTGCGCAACGACGGCCAGGTGGCGATCCGGCTCGACGACAGCGCGCCCATCAACTTCTGCAAGCCGGCGGTCGATCCGCTGTTCGCCTCCGCCTCCGCCGCCTGGAGCGGTGCGGTGCTGGCGGTGCTGCTCACCGGCATGGGCGCCGACGGCACGCGCGGAGCGCAAGAGATCGTCGCGGCCGGCGGCAGCGTGATCGCCCAGGACGAAGCGAGCAGCGTCGTCTGGGGCATGCCGGGATCGGCGGCGCATGCCGGACTTTGCGCGGCCGTGCTGCCGCTCGATGCCATTGCACCGAATATTGTTCGTCAATTTCCCGGAGATGTTGCGTGAGCCCGTTCGACTTCGAGTACTTGCGCAAATTGCTGCGGGACCGCTCCGGGCTCGTGCTGTCGGCCGACAAGCAGTACCTGCTGGAGAGCCGGCTGCTGCCGATCGCGCGGCGGATCGGCGTCGACGGCCTCGGCGGCCTGGCACAGAAGCTGCGCGCGCCCGCCGCCGAGCGCTTGATCGTGGAGGTGGTGGAGGCGATGACCACCAATGAATCGTTCTTCTTCCGCGACAAGCTCCCGTTCGACCATTTCCGCGACACGATGCTGCCGGCGCTGCTGGCGGCGCGCGCGCCGCACCGGCGCATCCGCATCTGGTGTGCGGCGGCGTCGGCCGGCCAGGAGCCGTATTCGCTCGCCATCATGCTCAAGGAGATGGCGGCGCGACTCGCCGGCTGGCGGGTGGAGATTCTTGCCACCGATCTGTCCGGCGAGGTCTTGGCGAAGGCGAAGGCCGGGCTCTACTCGCAGTTCGAGGTGCAGCGCGGGCTGCCGATCCACTACCTCGTCAAGTATTTCACGCAGGTCGGCGACGCCTGGCAGATCGCGCCCGCGATCCGCGCCATGGTCGAGTTCCGCCAGCTCAACCTGCTGCAGAACTTCCAGCAGTTCGGCATGTTCGACGTCGTCTTTTGCCGCAACGTGCTGATCTACTTCGCGCAGGAGACCAAGACCGACGTGCTGGAGCGGATCGCGCGCACGATGCAGCCCGACGGCTTTCTTGCGCTCGGCGCCGCCGAGACGGTGGTCGGCTTGACCGACAGCTTCAAGCTCATGGCCGACAAGCGCGGGCTCTACACGCCGAAGAGCGACATGCCGCAGCACCGGAGCCCGCCGCTGCAGCCGGCCGCGCCGCGCGGCATCAGGGTCGCTTAGCCGCCGCGCCGGGGCCGTTGGCGCTGCCGCGCAGCTTTCGGGTGGCGCGCGCTTTCGCGATCTGAGAGCGTCGCTACGTGTCCATGTTGCCTTAAGCCGAATGATGCTGCCGATGACGACCGCCGCCGATGCCGAAGCGCTGACCCATGAGCTGACTCACGAGCGGTGCTGGGAGGCCGTGCGTGGCCGCGACCGCAGCGCCGACGGGCGCTTCGTCTACTCGGTGCGCAGCACCGGTGTTTACTGCCGGCCGTCCTGCGCGGCGCGGCTGCCGCGGCCCGAGAATGTCGCGTTCCACGCCACCGCAGCCGCCGCCGAGCGCGCCGGCTTCCGCGCCTGCAAGCGCTGCCGGCCGGAACGGTTTTCGTCCTGAGGCGAAACGAAAACCCCGCC
>DASWSO010000308.1:0-8886 GCA_036402635.1 Xanthobacteraceae bacterium | reverse complement strand
GACCACGACAGGATCTTTTCCGGGCTCGCGATCGAGATGCGGATCTGGTCGAAGACCTGAGCCGGCACCTGCGGGCTGAAGAGATTCATCACTTCTTGGTTCATCACCGTCTCCTCGTTGGGGAGCGCCGCGATACGCCGGCACGCTCCCGAGGCTTTTTCCGTCCACTTCCCCCTGGAAGGGGAAGGTCGGCGAGCGCAGCTCGCCGGGTGGGGGTCAACCGAGGGGGTTGCTCAAGGCCCCCTCCCGATCGCTGCGCGATCGACCTCCCCCTGTCAGGGGGAGGTGTTTCCCGATGCCGTTACTCCGCGGCCTCCGCGGTCGAGTCGCCGCGCTGCCCGTGCTGCTGCCCCTGCTTGGAATTGTGCAGGTCGACGTTGAGGCCGAGCGAGCGCATTTCCTTCACCAGCACGTTGAAGCTTTCCGGGATGCCGGCTTCGAACGTGTCGTCGCCGCGCACGATCGCCTCATACACCTTGGTGCGGCCGGCGACGTCGTCCGACTTCACCGTCAGCATCTCCTGCAGCGTGTAGGCGGCGCCGTAGGCTTCCAGCGCCCACACCTCCATCTCGCCGAAGCGCTGGCCGCCGAACTGCGCCTTGCCGCCCAGCGGCTGCTGGGTGACGAGCGAGTACGGACCGATCGAACGCGCGTGGATCTTGTCGTCCACCAGATGGTGCAGCTTCAGCATGTAGATGTAGCCGACCGTCACCTTGCGATCGAACGGCTCGCCGGTGCGCCCGTCGTGCAGCACCACCTGGCCCGAATTGTCGAGCCCGGCGAGATCGAGCATCTCCTCGATGTCGCTCTCCTTGGCGCCGTCGAACACCGGAGTGGCCATCGGGACACCGTGGCGCAGGTTGCCGGCCAGTTCGACCAGTTCCTTGTCGTCCAGGCTCTTGATGGTCTCGTCTTCGCCGTAGACCTTCTTCAGGGTTTCCCGGATCGGCTTGATGTCCTGCTTCGCCATGTAGACGTCGTAAGCCTGCCCGATGCGGCGGCCGAGGCCGGCGCAGGCCCAGCCGAGATGCGTCTCCAGGATCTGCCCGACGTTCATCCGGCTCGGCACGCCGAGCGGATTGAGCACGATGTCGACCGAGGTGCCGTCCTCCAGGAACGGCATGTCCTCCGACGGCACGATCTTCGACACCACGCCCTTGTTGCCGTGGCGGCCGGCCATCTTGTCGCCGGGCTGGATCTTGCGCTTCACCGCGACGAAGACCTTGACCATCTTCATCACGCCGGGCGGCAGCTCGTCGCCGCGCTGCAGCTTCTCGACCTTGTCGAGGAAGCGCTGTTCGAGGCGCTTCTTCGACTCGTCGTACTGCTTGCGGATGGCCTCGATCTCCGCCATCGCCTTGTCGTTGGCGAGGGCGAACTGCCACCACTGCGAGCGCGGGTACTCTTCGAGCCCCTGCCGCGTGATGCGGCTGTCCTTCTTGAAGCCCTTCGGACCGGCGATGCCGGTCTTGTGGTCGAGGATCTCGGCGAGGCGGCCGTAGACGTTGCGGTCCAGGATCGCCTGCTCGTCGTCGCGGTCCTTGGCGAGCCGTTCGATCTCCTCGCGCTCGATCGCGAGCGCGCGCTCGTCCTTCTCGACGCCGTGGCGGTTGAACACGCGCACCTCGACCACGGTGCCCTGCACGCCGGGCGGAACCCGCAGCGAGGTGTCGCGCACGTCGGAAGCCTTCTCGCCGAAGATCGCGCGCAGCAGCTTTTCCTCCGGCGTCATCGGGCTCTCGCCCTTGGGCGTGATCTTGCCGCAGAGGATGTCGCCGGCGTGCACTTCCGCGCCGATATAGACGATGCCGGCTTCGTCGAGGTTCTTGAGCGCCTCTTCCGACACGTTCGGGATGTCGCGGGTGATTTCCTCGGGGCCCAGCTTGGTGTCGCGGGCCATCACCTCGAATTCCTCGATGTGGATCGAGGTGAAGACGTCGTCCTTCACGATCTTCTCGGACAGAAGGATCGAGTCCTCGAAGTTGTAGCCGTTCCACGGCATGAACGCGACCAGCACGTTGCGGCCGAGCGCGAGCTCGCCGAGGTCGGTGGAGGGACCGTCCGCGATGATGTCGCCCTTGCCCACCGCGTCACCCACGCGCACCAGCGGACGCTGGTTGATGCAGGTGTTCTGGTTGGAGCGCTGGAACTTCATCAGCCGGTAGATGTCGACGCCCGACTTCGAGGGGTCGAGCTCTCCGGTCGCCCGCACCACGATACGGGTGGCGTCCACCTGGTCGACCACGCCGGTGCGGCGCGCCGCGATCGCGGCGCCGGAATCGCGCGCGACCACGCCTTCCATGCCGGTGCCGACGAACGGCGCCTCGGCACGCACCAGCGGCACCGCCTGCCGCTGCATGTTGGCGCCCATCAGCGCGCGGTTGGCGTCGTCGTTCTCGATGAACGGGATCAGCGCCGCCGCCACCGAGACGAGCTGCTTCGGCGACACGTCCATGAAGTCGACGCGGTCGGGCGCCACCATCAGCACGTCGCCGGAATGCCGGCAGACGATCAGGTCCTCGGTGAAGCGGCCCTTGGCGTCGATCGCCTGGTTGGCCTGCGCGACGTAGTAGCGCCCCTCCTCCATGGCGGAGAGATAGGCCACCTCCTCGCCGACGCGGCCGTCCTTCACGCGCCGGTACGGCGTCTCGATGAAGCCGTACTTGTTGACGCGCGCATAGGTCGCGAGCGAGTTGATCAGGCCGATATTCGGACCTTCCGGGGTCTCGATCGGGCAGATGCGGCCGTAATGGGTCGGATGCACGTCACGCACCTCGAACCCGGCGCGCTCGCGCGTCAGGCCGCCCGGACCGAGCGCCGAGAGACGCCGCTTGTGGGTGATCTCCGACAGCGGGTTGGTCTGGTCCATGAACTGCGAGAGCTGCGACGAGCCGAAGAACTCGCGCACCGCCGCCGCCGCCGGTTTTGCGTTGATCAGGTCCTGCGGCATCACGGTGTCGATGTCGACCGAGCTCATGCGCTCCTTGATCGCGCGCTCCATGCGGAGCAACCCGATGCGGTACTGGTTCTCCATCAGCTCGCCGACCGAGCGCACCCGGCGGTTGCCGAGATGGTCGATGTCATCGATCTCGCCGCGGCCGTCGCGCAGGTCGAGCAGCGTGCGGATGACCGCGACGATGTCCTCCTTGCGCAGCACCCGCATGGTGTCGGGCGCGTCGAGCTCGAGCCGCATGTTCATCTTGACGCGGCCGACCGCCGACAGGTCGTAGCGCTCGGAATCGAAGAACATCGACTGGAACATCGCCTGCGCGGTGTCGACCGTCGGCGGCTCGCCGGGACGCATGACGCGGTAGATGTCGAACAGCGCGTCTTCGCGCGTCATGTTCTTGTCGACCGAGAGCGTGTTGCGGATGTAGGGGCCGACATTGACATGGTCGATGTCGAGCACCGGGATTTCCTTGTACCCGGCCTCGTTGAGCACCTTCAGGGTCTTGTCGGTGATCTCCTCGCCGGCTTCGACGTAGATCTCACCGGTCTTCGGGTTGACCAGGTCCTCGGCGATGTAGTGGCCGGCGAGTTCCTCGTCGGCGACGCGCAGCGCCTTCAGGCCCTTCTCGGCGAGCTGGCGGGTCTGCCGCACGGTCAGCTTCTTGCCGGCCTCGACCACCACCTTGCCGGTGTCGGCGTCGACCATGTCGTTGATGGCCTTGTAGCCCTTCATCCGGTTGGGATCGAAGGGCATGCGCCAGCCGTCCTTGGCGCGCTTGTAGGTGATCTTCTTGTAGAACGTGTTGAGGATCTGCTCGCCGTCGAAACCGAGCGCGTACAGCAGGCTGGTCACCGGCAGCTTGCGGCGACGGTCGATGCGCGCATGCACGATGTCCTTGGCGTCGAACTCGATGTCGAGCCAGGAGCCGCGATACGGAATGATGCGGGCGGCGAACAGCAGCTTGCCGGACGAGTGCGTCTTGCCCTTGTCGTGGTCGAAGAACACGCCGGGCGAGCGGTGCATCTGCGACACGATCACGCGCTCGGTGCCGTTCACCACGAAGGTGCCGTTCATCGTCATGAGCGGGATGTCGCCCATGTAGACGTCCTGCTCCTTGATGTCCTTGACGGAACGCGCCTGCGTCTCCTCGTCGATATCGAACACGATCAGGCGCAGCGTCACCTTCAGCGGCGCGGCATAGGTCATGCCCCGCTGCCGGCACTCGTCGACATCGTATTTCGGCGGCTCGAACTCGTATTTGACGAATTCCAGCATCGCGGTGTTGGAGAAGTCCGAGATCGGGAAAACGGACTTGAACACCGCCTGCAGCCCCTCGGCCGGACGACCGCCTTGCGGCTCGTCGATCTGCAGGAACTGGTCGTAGGACGCCTTCTGAACCTCGATCAGGTTCGGCATCTCGGCGACTTCGTGGATTTTGCCAAAGTACTTGCGGACCCGTTTGCGACCGGTCAACGTCTGCGCCATCGTGCCTCTCGCTTCATGCCCCGCAGGCGGCTCCGGCTGCCGGAACCGGCGGGGGGTGCGGCCGACCGGACACCAGCATCCGGGGCCGAAGCCGGGGGCGCAGGGGTGTGCGCCAGCCCGGGAATCTCGAACAACCGCGGAACAGCGGCCTACATGGCTCTGTTCGGCCGGAGGTTCCGAAGTTCTACGCGTTGTTCCGCGCGTGTTCGGAAAGGCCCTTCCGGCCTGTCGCGAAGGCGGGGAGCCTCCCGCCGTCCGCTTGTCTTGGCGCTCGCCGGGCAGACCCGGCGAGCCGTCTCGTCATGCCGCCGGAGCCTTGGGTCCGGCGTTTCCATCCGAGCGGAGCGTCGGCTTACTTCAGCTCGACCTTGGCGCCGGCCTTTTCCAGCTGCGCCTTCACCTTCTCGGCCTCGTCCTTGTTGACGCCTTCCTTCACCGCCTTGGGGGCGCCTTCGACCAGATCCTTGGCTTCCTTCAGTCCGAGGCCCGTGAGCGCGCGGACTTCCTTGATCACCTCGATCTTCTTGTCGCCGACGGCCGCAAGAACGACCGTGAACTCGGTCTTTTCCTCGGCCGGAGCGGCGGCTGCCGCCGGGCCTGCCGCGACCGCGACGGCGGCGGCAGCGGAAACGCCCCACTTGTCCTCGAGCATCTTGGCGAGTTCCGCCGCTTCGAGGACCGTGAGGGTGGACAGCTCATCAACGAGCTTGGAGAGATCGGCCATGATATAGTTCCTTTTTCGGTTCGAACCAGGGGTATGGTTTAAAGAGAGCTACGCGGCTTCGCCGGTCTTGCCGTAGGCCGCAAACACGCGCGCGAGCTTGGTCGCGGGCGCGTTGACCACCTGCGCGATCTTGGTCGCCGGTGCCTGGATCAATCCGATCAGCCTCGCCCGCAGCTCGTCCAGCGACGGCAGCGTGGCGAGCGCCTTCACGGCGTCCGGGTTGAGCACCGTCCGGCCCATGGCCCCGCCGAGAATCACGAGCTTTTCGTGGCCCTTGGCGAAGTCCGTAGCGACCTTGGGTGCGGCGACCGGGTCCTGCGAATAGGCGATCAGCGTCGGCCCCTTGAGGAGGGGCGAAATCGACGCCAGTTCGGTACCGTCGACGGCGATCTTGGCCAGCCGATTCTTGGCGACCTTGACGCTGGCGCCGGCCTGACGCATCTGCCGACGTAGCGTCGACATCTGCGCCACCGTCAGCCCGGCATAGTGGCAAACCACGACCACAGTGGTCGAGGAGAACACCTGCTGGAGCGACCCGACGAGCTCTCGCTTTTCTGCTCGGTCCATTCAATACGCTCTCAAGCGTTGGCGGTTTCCCGCCGGTTGCACCTGCCGCTCCCGCTGTCGCGGCGGCCCTGCGGCCGCAAGCGACGGAACGGCGACTGGACTCCAAATGCCTGTCCGCCGGACGCGTGGAAGCAGTGCCACACGCCAGGTGCAAAGGTTCGAACCGTTGTTCCCCAATGGCTTAGCGCCGAATACGGAGAAATCGCTTCGTCCCCGTCTATGCAGGCTTCCCGTGATTATGCCGACCATATTGCCGGCGCCTGCAGTCTCGGACAGGATGCGTTCCGCGCCATTTCCGAAAGCAAGCAGCCCTCGTCCCCTTCAGATGCCCGCTAGCGGATGTCCGAAAGGAATGAGGTCCTTCACCCCGGGTTTTGCGTGAGACGCACAAGGGCATGCCGACGAACTGGGCCGGCACGCCCTCGCGGCACTGTTTAACGGGTGGGCGGCCCCCTTGGCAAGCCCTAGTTTTCGGCAAAATGCCGCGGCCGCCGGCGTCGGGCGCGCCCCGCCTGGCCGGAACTTTTGAGCTACAAAGCGGTTTGGTCGACGCCAGCCTCCATGGCCGACATGGTGGCGGTCCTGAGGAGCGCGACCATGAACGGACTCATCTATCTCATCGGCCTTGTCGTCGTCATCCTGGCGATCCTGTCCTTCTTCGGCCTTCGCTAAAGATCAGACCGCGCGGTTCCGCGCGTCCCGTTTCTGCTCCTGGGCGGCACCGCCTGGAGCCTGCGGAGTGGTTCCATGCAGCAACCGGTCACCAGCGCTGATCCAATCCATTCGCCTGCCGGCCCGCTCTACATTTATTGGAGTCCGGTCTTCGCCGGCGCCATCGTCGCCGCCGGCATCTCCTTCGTCCTGCTCGCGTTCGGGGCCGGAATCGGCCTCTCGGTGCTCTCGCCCTCGCCGTCGTGGCGCAACGCCTCCATGCCGCTGGCGTTGTTGTCCGGCATTTGGCACCTGCTGATTTCGATCGCCGCGTTCGCGGTCGGCGGCTACCTGGTCGGCCGCATGCGCGGAAGGCTCGGACCGGCGACGCCGGACGAGGTGGAGTTCCGCGACGGTGTGCATGCCGCCGTGATGTGGGGCATGGCGGTCATCTTCACCGCGCTGCTGGCGCTGGCGGCGGCCCGCGTCCTGGGCCCGGCTTACGCCGAGCGGGAGGCAAGCGCTCCCTCCTCCGCCACCAGCGGTGCCGGCGAACCGCGTTTCGTCTCTTACGAGGTGGACCGGCTGCTGCGCGGCGCCGACCGCCGCCCCGCCGCCGACGCGGTCGACAATAGCGAGGTGCGGGCGGAGATCGGCCGCGCCCTGATGGCCGCCTTGGATACCAGCAACTACAGCGGCGAGGATCGCGCCTATCTGATCCGGCTGGTGGCGGTGCGCACCGGCATCGCTCCGCCGGAAGCCGAGCGTCGGGTGGATACGGTGGTCGCGCAGCTCCGCGACAAGGCCAACCGGGCGCGCCGCAGCGCGGTCCTGCTCGCCTTCCTGACCGCCGCCTCGCTCGCCGTTGGTCTCGCGGTCGCCTGGGTTGCGGCAGGTGTCGGCGGGCGGCACCGCGACGGCGACGTTGCGCCTTCGCTCAACTGGGGCAGACCCAGCCTGACGCTGCGGTAAGTTGCCGGACCGGAACGAACCATCAGGGGTCGCGCCCAGCGCGGCCCCTTTTCGCGTCAGGCCACCGGCTCCCGGTGGCTTTTTTGAACCCCGGCCGGTTCTGCGCTACCAGCGGCTTTCCTGCCCTCGCTCCTTCCATTTCAGCATCTGCCGACAGCCCGGAGACCGCGATGATTGATCTCTACACCTGGACCACGCCGAACGGCCGCAAGGCCTCGATCCTGCTCGAAGAACTCGCCATGCCGTACCAGGCGCATGCGATCGATATCGGCAAGGACGAGCAGTTCGCGCCCGACTTTTTGAAGATCGCGCCGAACAACCGCATCCCGGCGATCCTCGATCGCGACAACAATTTCTCGCTCATGGAGTCGGGCGCGATCATGGCCTACCTGGCCGAGAAGGCCGGCTCGCCGCTGTGGCCGACCGACAAGCTCAAGCGCGCCCGCGTCAACGAGTGGCTGATGTGGCAGATGGGCGGCGTCGGCCCGATGCTCGGGCAGGTGCATCACTTCGTGAAGTACAACAAGGGCAAGGCCCCGTACGCCGAGGAGCGCTACACCAAGGAAGCGCATCGGCTCTACGGCGTGCTCGACCGGCGGCTGGCCGACCGCGAATTCGTCGCCGACGACTACTCCATCGCCGACATCGCGATCTGGCCGTGGATCTCGCGCTACGAGTGGCAGGAGATCGATCTCGGCAAGTACCCGAACGTGAAGCGCTGGTACACCGCGATCGCGAAGCGCCCGGCGGTGCAGCGCGGCTACGACGTGCCGAAGAAGGTGGGCGACATCCCGATGCCGTGAGCTGGCGCTCGGCGTCTCACGCTACCAAGAGCCCGGCCGAGCGCCGGGCTCTTTTCGTTTCGGCCTGTGGACAACGCCGCCTGCGGACGCTCACACTGAAGGTGCTGACGCGATCGGCTTCGCGCCGCGTATTTGCGAGGAGAAGCACATGCGACAGGCTCTCGTAGCGGTCACCTTCGCCACCATCTGCAGCACCTGGTCGGCGCACGCGCAAGACTGGACCAAATCGAAGTGGGGCCCGGCCGACGAGATCGGCGCCGCCAATTACATCACGCCGGAACTGGTGCTGAAGGCGGCGCAGCTGATCAAGACCGGCAAAACCTATCCGCTCGGCATCGAGACCAATTCGAAGACACCGGCGTTCCCGCCGCGCACCTTCAAGATCACCATCGTGCAACCCGGTCAGGCCGGCACGCCGGGGCTGGGCGCCAGCAAGATGACCTACAACGACGACATCATCGACGGCTGGGTCGGCATCGGCAGCCAGCTCGACGGGCTCGGCCACATCGGCATCGAATACGTCTACTACAACGGTACCAAGCTCGCCGACTTTGCCGATCCGACCGGCTTGAAGAAATTCGGCATCGAGAAGGTGCCGCCGCTGGTCGCGCGCGGCGTGCTGCTCGACATGGCGGCGCATTACGGCACCGACGTCGTGCGCGAGGGCACCGCCTTCAACCGCGCCGAGATCGAGGCGGTCGCGCAGAAGCAGGGCGTCGAGATTCGCCAGGGCG
>DASWSO010000307.1:0-5800 GCA_036402635.1 Xanthobacteraceae bacterium | reverse complement strand
CTCGCACAGGCCGGAGGATTGCGTCGACGCAGTGCCGAGCGCCCACAGCAGCTTGCCGGCGTCGAGCCGAAGGAGCTTGCCGGCGCCCGCGGCGGCGCCGAACACGCCGCAGGTCGAGGTGATGTGCCAGCCCTTGGCGTAGTGGCCGGGAGAGATGACGGCGCCGATGCGGCATTCGATCTCGACGCCGAGCGCGAGCGCCAGCAGCAGGTCCTCGCCGCGCACGGGCCGCAGCTCGGCCAGCGCCAGCAGCGCCGGCGCCACCGGCGAGGTGGGATGCACGACGGTCGGCAGATGCGTGTCGCAGAAGTCGAAGACGTTGGCGCTCGCCGCATTCAGGAACGCCGCCGACAAGGCGTCGATGCGTTCGGCGCGGCCGACCACGGTCGCGGGCCTGCCGCCGGAGAACTGCGCCAGCGACGCTAGCGCGATCTCCACCGGCTCGGTGCGGCAGCCGGCGAGCGCGACCGCGAAGAAGTTCAACAGCGCGCGCTTGGCGTCGTGGCGGACGCGTTCCGGAATGTCGTTCCAGCCGGTGCGCGTGACGAAATCGGCGAGGCTCTGGGTGACGCCGGGTCTGGTCAGCATGGGTTCGCTTCCGGGAGGAACGCGCCTGTCGCACTTGCGCCAAAAGGCTTAGGGCTGAAGCATCGGCGGAGCAAGGTGTGCGCCCAGCGCGTTTCCCGGGTCATGACGGCTTTGATGCTGCTTCGGATCATTGGCGTGGCGCTGGCGTTGCACGGCGTCGGCGCCGCGGCGCAGGAAGCGCCCGCGGAGCCGCCTGCGGCCGCGGCCGGCGCCACCGAAAGCGTCGACCAGGCGCTCTGCCGGCTGATCGAGCGCTCGGCGCGCGCGCACGGGCTGCCGGCGGATTTCCTCACCCGGCTGATCTGGCGCGAAAGCAGCTTCCGCTCCACTGTCATCAGCCCGGCGGGCGCGCAGGGGATCGCGCAGTTCATGCCGCGCACCGCCGCCGAGCGCGGGCTCGCCGATCCGTTCGACCCGGAGCAGGCGATCCCGCATGCCGCGCACCTGCTCGCCGACCATCTGCGCCAGTTCGGCAATCTCGGGCTCGCGGCGGCTGCCTATAACGGCGGGCCGACCCGGGTGGCGAACTGGCTGGAGGGCCGCGGCACGCTCCCGGAGGAGACGCGCAATTATGTTTTCCTGGTTACCCGCCGCGCCGCGGAGGATTGGGCGGAGGCGGCGCGCGGCGAAAGCGGCGCTGCCGCGCCGACGTTCGCCTGGCCGCCCGGGCGGCCCTGCCTCGAGACCATCGCGGCGGTGCGGCGTCCCGGCCGCGACGAGATGCCGGCGCCGGTCGGTGTGACCGCCGCGCTGGCGCCCTGGGGCGTGCAACTCGCCGGCAACTTCTCCAAGGAGCGTGCGCTGGCGTCTTTCGCGCGCGCCCGCGATGCGCTCGCCAAGGTGATCGGCGGGACCCAGCCGATGGTCATCGGCACGCGGCTGCGCAGCCGCGGCACCCGTGCGTTCTACCGCGTGCGGGTGCCGGCGGAGACACGCGCGGCCGCCAACACGCTCTGCAACCGCATCCGCGCCGCCGGCGGCGCCTGCATCGTGCTGCGCAGCTGAATTCCGTGCCGGACCGTGGTCATGGATGGCGGGCGCGCTGCGAGTGCGTCTTGCTTCCTGCAGCCGTCATGCCCGGCCTTGTGCCGGGCATCCACGTCTTGCTTCCTGCTTCGCCGGAGAACGAAAGACGTGGATGGCCGGGACAAGCCCGGCCATGACGGAAGGGGATGGAGCGCGCGGTGCCGACCGGGGTCGACCCCTACGACCTACCGCTTCACGCCCGCCAGGCGCTCCGCCACCGCGCACACCGACGCGGTGTCCTGGTTGCCGAGGCCCTGGCCGACGGCAGCGTGGTAGTACTGCACGGCGAGCGCGAACATCGGCGTCGGACATTCGACGCTGCCGGCGAATGCGCTGATGATGCCGATGTCCTTGAGATGCGTCTTGTGGGTGGCGGTCGGCTCGTCGTAGCGGCCCTCCACCATCAGCGGCCCGCGCACCTGGAACATGCGCGAGGAGCCGGCGCTGTCGCTGATCGTGTCGTAGACCAGCTGCGGATCGAGCCCGGCCTTCAACCCAAGCGTGATCGCCTCGCCGGCCGCCACGTTGTGGATCGTCACCAGGTGGTTGGCGATGTATTTCATCTTGCTGCCGTTGCCGAACGGCCCGAGATACTTTTGCCCACGCGACATGCCGGCGAACACCGCGGCGCAGTGCTCGTAGGCCGCCTTGTCGCCGCTCGCGAACACGATCAGGTCCTTGCGCGCGGCCTGCGCGCCGGTGCCGCTGACCGGGCAGTCCAGCATCACCTTGCCGCGCTTCTTCAGCGTCTCGTAGGCTTCGAGCTTGTCGGCGAGCGGCAGCGTGCTGCATTCGATCACGATCTGTCCGTCGCCGCCTGCCGTCATCAGCCCGTCGTTGCCGGAGACGGCGGCGTGCAGCGCGGCGACGCTCGGCAGCGACGTGATCAGGACGGAGGTGCGCTCCGCCACCTCGCGCGGCGAGCGGGCGCGCTCGCCGCCGGCCTGCTCCAGCGCTGCGAGCGCCGCGTCGGAGACGTCGTAGCCGACCACGCGGAAGCCGTCCTTGATGAGGTTGCGCGCCATCGCCGAGCCCATGATGCCGACGCCGACGATCCCGACCAGCTTGTCCATTCGTTCCTCAAGTCGTTTTGGTTGAAAGCCGCGGACGGTGCCGCGCCGCCGCATCCTATTCATGCGGCGGCGGCCATGCGAGCGTCGCGTTGCGGCGCTCTGTTGCGTTTTCGGCGGCCGCACGCGATAGAAACGGCCGAGGAAAACGCGCGCGGAGAAGTGGGAATGCGGCTTGGCTACTTCATCATGCCGATGCATCCGAAGCAGCGGAACTGGACCGAGACGCTGCAGGAGGATCGCAACGGCATCATCCTGGCCGACCAGCTCGGGTTCTACGATGCCTTCGTCGGCGAGCACATCGCCGACGCCTGCGAGACCATCACCAACAGCATCGTGTTCCTCGCCTCGCTGGTCAGCGACACCAAGACCATCAAGCTCGCAACCGGAACGTCGAATCTTTCGCAGATGCACCCGGTGCTGATCGCCGCCAATGCGGCGATGCTGGATCACCTGTCGAAAGGTCGGTTCATCTTCGGCATCAGCGCGGGCGCGCTGCCGATCGATGCCGAAGTGCTCGGCATCCTCGACGAGGACCGCAACAAGATGTTCGCCGAGGCGATCGACGTCATCCTCGCCACCTGGGAGCGCGATCCGCCCTACGACATCGATTTTCCCGACAACCGCTACAAGGTGGCGGCGCGCCGCACCGCCTCGGCGGAGCTCGGCCTGGGCTTTCTCAAGAAGCCGTACCAGCAGCCGCGGCCGGAGATCGTCGGCACCGTGGTGGCGCCGTTCTCGCGCGGCGTGGTGCAGATGGGGCAGCGCGACTTCCATCCGCTGTCGGCGAACTTCCTGCTGTCGCAGTGGGTGAAGTCGCACTGGGACAACTACAGCGAAGGCAAGGCCAATGTCGGGCTGAAGGCCGCCACCGCCGACTGGCGCGTTGCCCGCACCATCTTCGTGGCGGACGACGACGCCACCGCGGAGCGCTACGGCATCGAGGACGCCAACAGCCCGTACCGCTACTACTACGACCAGCTGCACGCCAAGCTGGCGCGCGGCAGCCGCCTCGGCGGCTTCAAGACCCACCGCGAGCAGACCGACGCGGAGACCACGGTCGATTCCTTCATCGGCAAGCTCGTCCTGCGCGGCAGCGTCAACAAGGTGGTCGACCAGATCCTCGCCCTGCGCGAGGAGATCGGCGACTTCGGCGAGATCGTCTATGCCGGCATGGACTGGGTCGATCCGGCGCTCGCCAAGCGCTCGATGCAGCTGATGGCCGAGCAGGTGATGCCGCGCGTCAACGCCGCCATCAAGACCTCGGCGGCCGCGTGAGCACACTCTGATGCAGACGTTTTCCGATCAATGTCCAACGGGAGGACAACAATGAAGGTCAAGGCAAACGGCATCACCATCAACTACGAAGCGGAAGGGCCGGAAGGCGCGCCGGTGCTGATGGTGAGCCACGGCATCGCCACCTCCAACGCGATCTGGGCGGACGTGAGCGCGCTGTTGCGCGGCAAGTACCGCGTCATCCGCTACGACTCGCGCGGCCACGGCGGCACCGACGCGCCGAAGGCGGACTACACGCTCGACCAGCTGGCCGACGACGCGGCCGCGTTGATCGATGCGCTCGGCTTGCGCAAGGTGCATTACGGCGGCCTCTCGCTCGGCGGCATGACGGCGATCGGCATGGCGCTCGACCACGCCGACAAGCTGCACAGCGCCATCTGCTGCGACGCCCGCGCGGCCGCCAATCCGGACTTCGTCGATGGCTGGAAGCAGCGCATCGGCGTGGTGCGCGAAAAGGGCATGGAAGCGCTGGTCGAGCCGACGGTGAGCCGCTGGCTGCATAAGGACGTGCTGGCCGACAAGGCGCGCACCGATCCGCTGCGCGAGCTGATCCGCCAGACGCCGCCGGACGGTTTCTGCGGCTCCGCGGCCGCGCTGCAGGGGCTCAACTACGGCCCGCGGCTCAAGGACATCCGCGTGCCGATGCTCTACCTCACCGGCGCGCAGGACGGCGGCGCTCCGCCGGCGGAGCTGCGCGAGATGACGCGCCAAACCCCGGGCGCGCAATACGTCGAGATCCCGGAATCGGGGCACATCTCCACGGTCGAGCAGCCGAAGGCGGTCGCGGAAGCGATCGACCGCTTCATCGGCAGCCTCGCCGCGCGCGCGGCGTGACCCGCGCAAACGGCAGGTAAGTTCGGCATGGCGACGCGCACGATCGGCATCATCATCAACGGCGCCACCGGGCGCATCGCCTCCACCCAGCACCTGCAGAACGGCCTCGCGGCGATCCGCCGCGAGGGTGGCTTGCCGGTTGGCGACGACCGCATCATGCCGCGGCCGCTGCTGGTCGGGCGCGACGCCGAGCGCCTCGCCGCGACCGCCAAGGCGCACGAGATCGAGCACTGGAGCACCGACCTCGACGGCGCGCTCTCGGATCCCGACTACGCCATCTTCTTCGACGCCGCCGCCACCCATATGCGGCTGCCGCTGCTGCAGAAGGCGGTCGCGGCCGGCAAGCACATCTACACCGAGAAGCCGGTGGCACCGTCGGTGGAGGAGGGGCTCGCGCTGGTGCGCGCCGCCGAAGCGCGCGGCGTCAAGCACGGCGCGGTCGAGGACAAGACCTACCTGCCGGGCTTCCAGAAGCTCGCCTATCTGATGGACACCGGCTTCTTCGGCCGCGTCGTCGGGTTCCGGCTCGAGTTCGGCTGGTGGGTGTTCGACGGCATGCACACGCCGGCGCAGCGGCCGAGCTGGAACTACCAGAAGGCCGGCGGCGGCGGGCTCGTCTCCGACATGTATCCGCACTGGCGCTACATGATCGAAGGCATTCTCGGGCGTATCCGCGGCATCGTCTCGGCGTCGTGGACGGCGACGCCGGAGCGCGTCGACGAGCGCGGCATGCGCTACCAGGTCGACGTCGAGGACAGCGCCGCCACCATCGTGGAGCTGGAGAACGGCGCCTTCGGCACCATCCTGAGCTCGTGGGCGACGCGGGTGCGGCGCGACGACCTGCTTCTGCTGCAGGTCGACGGCACCCACGGCTCGGCGCTGGCGACGCTGCACAAGTGCCATGTGCAGTCGCTGGCCGAGACGCCGAAGATCGCGGCGTTCAACATCAACACCGACATCAACGCGGATTATCGCGCGCCCTGGGG
>DASWSO010000306.1:0-3607 GCA_036402635.1 Xanthobacteraceae bacterium | reverse complement strand
TTGGGGACGGAGAAATCCTGCATGTAGGTGAAGCTGCCCATGCACTTCGCCGGCACGTCCGGCCGCGGCAGCGATTTTCCCACCAGCGTGTAGGTCTTCGGATCCTTCAGCGGCGCCTTGGGGTCGAGCTGGAGCTCGAATCGGCGCCCGCCGAGCAGCGCGGCGAAGCCGATGCCGTTGCCGCCGGCGCGTGGACGCACGCTGCCGTCCACCGTCTCCAGTTCGTCGGGCTTGACGTTGAGGCGCTGCGCCGCCAGCTCCACCAGCGCCTTCCGCGCCGTTGCGGCGGCCTGCCGGATCTGCGTGCCGCCGCGCATGATGCCGCTCGAGCCGGAGGTGCGGCCCTGATCCGGCGTCAGTGCGGTGTCGCCTTGGACATACTCGATCCTGTCGAGGCCGATGCCGAGTTCCTCGGCGGCGATCTGCGGGATGGCGACGCGCAAGCCCTGGCCGAGATCGACCTTGCCGCAGAACACCGTGACGGTGCCGTCGCCGTTGACGGCGAGGAACGCGTCGACTTCCTTCAGGTCGAGCACGCGCGCGGCGGCGGCGCCCTGCGCGTGGGCGCCGGTGTGCACGCCGGCGAACGCGAATGCGACCGTGAGCGCGCCGCCCTGCAGCACGCCGCGGCGGGAGAGGCCGGAGGTCTTGACGATTGCGTTCATGTCAGGCCCCGGCGGCGTTGAGTACGGCGCGCACCACCCGCACATGGGTGCCGCAGCGGCAGAGGTTGCCGTCGAGCGCGGAGCGGATGTCGGCTTCGGTCGGCTTCGGCTTCTCGGCCAGCAGCGCCGCGGCGCTGATGATCATGCCGGCGGTGCAGTATCCGCACTGCGGCACCTGCTCCTTGATGAAGGCGGCCTGCAGCGGATGCGGCGCCTCGGCGGAGCCGAGGCCCTCCAGCGTGGTGACGGACTTGCCCTGCGCGCTCGCGATGCTGATCATGCAGGACGCGACCGCGCTGCCGTCGACCAGCACCTTGCAGGAGCCGCATTGGCCGAGCCCGCAGCCGAACTTGGCCGCGGTGAGCCCGATGCCGCGCAGGACATAGAGCAGCGGCTGGTCCGGGTCGGCGGAATCGACGCTCCGGACCTTGCCGTTGATGTTGACGCTGTAGCTCGCCACCTCCGCCCTCCCTGTCGCGATCTGCTCGATCCGCCGGTCCCGTTTCGCCGGGACGCATCGCGGAGAGCAGCCGCTGCCACCAATAGCTGCGGAAGCTTCCGGTTGCCAGCGGGTCTGGCAATCACGTTGTCGCTATGGCCCGCGCCTTTGACCCACCGGCCGGCGGCCGCTACCAGCAGCCGGTGCTCAGTTCAGGAATGCGGCGCCAGCCATGATCCAGCCCGCCCGACCGCTTCGGCCCAACTCGCTCGAAGCGCGCGACCAGAATTCGGTCGTGCACGGCCTCACCAACCTGAAGGTCCACCTCGAGCGCGGCCCGCGCGTGATCGAGGGCGGCCACGGGGTCTGGGTGCGGGATAGCGAAGGCAAGGAATACATCGAGGCGATGTCCGGCCTCTGGTGCGTGTCGCTCGGCTGGGGCGACGAGCGGCTGGTGGAAGCCAGCACCAAGCAGATGCGGCAGCTCGCCTACTACCACCTCACCAATCACCGCAGCCATTCGCCGGTGATCGAGCTTGCCGAGAAGCTGCTGGAGATCGCGCCGGTGCCGATGGCGCGCGTCTGGTTCGCCAATTCCGGCTCGGAGGCGAACGACTGCGCCGCGCGGCTGGTCTGGTACTACTGGAACGCGCTCGGCAAGCCGGAACGGCGCAAGATCATCGCGCACCGGCAGGCCTATCACGGCAACACCATTGCGGCCGCCAGCCTATCGGGCGTCGCTTACGCGCACGCAGATTTCAATCTGCCGCTGCCCGGCTTCCTGCACGTGCAGGCCCCGCATTATTTCCGCGCCGCGCACGCGGACGAGAGCGAAGACGCGTTCTCCGCGCGGCTGGTGGCCGAGGTCGAGGCGCTGATCGAGCATGAAGGACCGGATACGATCGCGGCCTTCTTCACCGAGCCGATTCTTGCGGCCGGCGGCGTCATCGTGCCGCCGGCGGGTTATTTCGAGCGGCTGCAGGCGCTGCTGAAGCGGCACGACATCCTGCTCGTTTGCGACGAGGTGGTGACCGCGTTCGGCCGCACCGGACAGATGTTCGGCGCCACCACGATGGGGCTCGAACCCGACCTGCTGATCTGCGCCAAGGCGCTGTCGAGCGCCTACATCCCGATCTCGGCGCTGCTCATCAACGCGCGCGTGTTCGACGCCATGCTGCGGCAGAGCGACAAGCTCGGCCTGTTCGGCCTCACCATGACCTATTCGGGCCACCCGGTGGCCGCCGCGGTCGCGCGCGAGGCGATCCGCATCTACGAGGACGAGGACATCCCGGCCCGCGTGCGCGCGCTGGAGCCGGCCTTCCTCGGCGGCCTACGCGGCTTGGCGGAGCATCCGCTGGTCGGCGACGTCCGCGGCCGTGGCCTTTTGGCAGGCGTCGAGCTGATGCAGGACAGGCAAGCGCGCGCGCCGTTCGATCCGGCGCAGCGGGTCGGGCCGATCTGTGCCGAGATGGCGGAGCGGCGCGGGCTGATCGTGCGCGCCATCGGCGACACCATCTCGCTCTGTCCGCCGCTGATCATCAGCGAGGCCGAGATCGCGCAGCTGATCGCGCGCCTGCGGGGCGCCCTGGACGACACGCTGGCGGCCCTGCAGACGGCTTCCGCCTGAACGCGCGGAACGCGTCTCTCTCCGTCATGGCCGGGCGAGCCGCCGTCGCCCCGGCGGCGAGGGTTGTCCCGGCCATCCACGTCTGACTCTCTCCTCAAAGAAAGACCTGGATGCCCGCACAAGCCCAACCCGGTGCCGGGCATGACGATCGCTGGTCGATGGGTTTCGCTGCGCTCTACCCATCCTACGATCTCCTCGAGTTCGCGCGTGCCCACCGCATTGCCGCCAACCGATGTGGCCCGATGGTGTAGGATGGGTTGAGCGAAGCGAAACCCATCACACGCCTGGCGCAAGGGTCCATGAACGTTCTGGTCGCCGACAGCGTCACGACCTTCGGAGCCGACGTGCGCGGCCGCGCCGCCTTGGCGGCGTCGCATGCCGGCACCTATGCGGCGTATCTCGCCGCCAAGGCCGCGGTCGGCGCCGTCATCCTGTGCGACGCCGGCATCGGGCGCGAGCGCGCCGGCGTCAGCGGGCTCGCCTATCTCGACCGCAGCGGCGTGCCGGCCGCCGCGATCGGCCACCGCTCGGCCCGCATCGGCGACGGCGACGATTGCGCGCGCCGCGGCGTCTTGAGCTGCGTCAACGTGCAGGCCGGGGTGCTCGGGCTGCGGGCCGGCATGACGGCCGCGGAGGCGATGGAGATCCTGTCGACGGCGTCACTGACGCCGGCATCGGCGCCGCCGCCGCAGCGCGAGGCGCGCCAGCGGCTTTCCGAGGCGGAAGCGCCCGGCGTGCAGGTGCACGCCATGGACTCCGCCGCGCTGATCACGCCCGACGACCGCGGCCATGTGGTGCTGACCGGTTCGCATGGCGCGCTGCTGGGCGGCCGCCCGGAAACCGCCGCCAAGCATCCGGTGTTCGCGGCGGTCTACA
>DASWSO010000305.1:0-2080 GCA_036402635.1 Xanthobacteraceae bacterium | reverse complement strand
ATGGTCGCGACCTGATCGGCCGAGAACGTTCGCATGTAGGCCGACTTGTACTTGCCCTTCTGATTGGGACCCGACCCGCTGTTGGTCTGGACCGCCTCCCACCAGGTCAGATCCTGGTAGGGCACCGGACACGGGAGGTAGATCGGATGACCGACGATCGCGCAGGTCGGCGCCACCGCGCATTCGCAGAGACCGAAGCGGAGGAACGCTCTCGTGAGCTCCTGAACCAGCGGCGACGATGCGGCCGATCGCTGCGGCCCGTCATAGACCCCCTGCGCCACCAGCGCGACGGCGCCGGCGGCTTCGTGCTGCAGCTTCAGCAAGCCGAAGAAGGTCGGCGGCATGCTGGCGGTCAATTCTTCGAAGCAAGCCACGATCCGGCTGAAATACGCGAAGCCGCCGTTGCGCTTGATGTCGTCCCAGGACCAGCTGACATTGAACAGCTCGGCCCGCTGCGGAGCAGCAGGCAGCGCGGCGAATTCATAACGTGTGATCAGGCCGAAGTTGCCGCCCCCTCCGCCGGTGTGGGCCCAGAACAAGTCACTGGCTGCAGGATCGGGCGAGCCGTCCTTGGTGACATGGTTGGCAGCAGCATTGCCGTTCCCGCCCAGTGTCACGACGTGAACGCCGGTGAGCCAATCGACGGTCAGCCCGAACAGGCGTGACAACAAGCCATAGCCGCCGCCGCAGAGATGGCCGCCGAGGCCGACCGAATAGCAGGAGCCCGCCGGCAGGGTCAGGCCATAGCGCCAGTAAAGCTGCGTATAGAGCTGCCAATTGCTGGCGCCGCCTTGCGCGTAGAAAACCCCGGTCTGCGGATCCTGTCCGATGCGGTTGAGCAGGCTCATGTCGATGAGCGCTTCGGTTTCGTCGCTAAAGACGAAGTCCTCGTAGCAGTGGCCTCCGCTGCGCACCCGAAATCGGCCGGGACCAAACGCGGCGGCCTCGGCGAGCGCCTGCTGCGCCCCGGCTTCGGTCAGCGGGATGAAAATCTTCGCGCAGTTCGGCGCGGTCCAGCGACGATTGAACCCCTCGGTCAGCGCCGAGAACCTGCGGTCGGAGCGTTCGAGGGTCAGGAGATCGGGATTGGGCCCGCCGCCAGTCGCGGTGGTCGGCTGCGCGCGGGCTTCGCCAAAAGGCCGGCCGGTCGCGGCCAAGAGGCTCGCCGCGGAACCGGCGATCGCGCCGCGGCGCGTGAACAGGCTGCCGTGCTGCATCGAGGCGCCCCTTCGCATGAAGCCGCTTACGGGGTATCCGACCCACTCTGCCGGCATCCGGCGATGAGAGTCTATCTCAGATTGCGTCTAGCCCAAACGCAACCGCATCGGCTGCGTCAATGCCGGCAACAGGAACCCAAACGATGGACCAAGACCTGCTCGACCGGCTGGCGATCAGAGAGCTGGTGGAGAACTGGGCGGTATGGCGCGACGCCGGCGACTGGGAGCGGTTCCGCACCGTCTGGCACGAGGACGGCTGGATGTCGGCGACCTGGTTCCAGGGTCCGGCGGCCGAGTTCATCCGCGTCAGCCGCGAAGGATGGGACAAAGGGGTGAGCATTCTGCACTTCCTCGGCGGCAGCAGCGTCGACGTGCAGGGTGATCGCGCCATCGCGCAGACCAAGATGACGATCTCGCAACGCGCGGCCGTGCACGGCGTCGTGTGCGACGTGGTCTGCACCGGCCGGTTTTACGATTTCCTGCAGCGGCGCGGCGGCGGCTGGCTGCTGGTGCTGCGCCAGCCGATCTACGAAAAGGATCGGCTCGATCCGGTCGACCCGGCCGCCGCGTTGGCGCTGGACGCGAACAAGCTGGAGAGCTTTCCGGCCGGCTATCGCCACCTCGCCTACATGCAGGACGCGCTCGGCTTCAAGGTGAAGCGCGACATGCCGGGCCTGAAAGGCGCCGAAGTCGAGAAGCTGTACGCGCACGGCGCCGCGTGGCTCGCGGGCCGCCCCGCCGCCGCCGAGTGGACCGCGGGCGCGCGCTAGCGCCCTGCTGTCCCGCTGTCGTCATGGCCATCCACGTTTTTTCTGGTCGCCGCATAAAAACAAGACGTGGATGCCCGCGACAAGCGCGGGCAT
>DASWSO010000304.1:0-3704 GCA_036402635.1 Xanthobacteraceae bacterium | reverse complement strand
TGCTGCCGGCGCTGCTGATCGCAGCCCCGCTGCTCTGGCCGCGCCGGCGAGCGACGCAGCCGCCCGAAGCGCCTGCCGTTGACGCGTTCGACCGCCGCATCGTGACCATGCTGGCGTTCGGGCCGTTCGCGACCGTGCTGGCGCTCTCCGCCGCCACCGACCGGCAGGTGATCGCGATGTGGGGTTATCCACTCTGGCTGTTTCTCGGCCTGTGGATCGTCCTCGCCGCGAAGTCGCTCGACCGCGTGCGGCTCGCCCGTATCGCGATACTGTGGGCAGTCGTGTTCACGCTCACGGCGGTGGGGTTTGCGGCCGGCTATACGGTGCTGCCGCGTCTGGACGGCCGCTACCGCGCCGCGCTGTTTCCCGGCCACGAGCTCGGCCGGCTGGTGCAGGAGGGATTTCGCGCGCAGACCGGCCGCCCGCTCGCATACGTTATCGGCCAGCAGTGGGAAGGCAGCAACGTGGCGCATTACGCGCCCGACCGGCCGCGGCTGCTGCTCGAAGGCAAGCCGGCGCGCAGCCCGTGGATCGATCTCGCCGACCTGAAGGCCAAAGGCGCTGCGGTCGTGTGGCCAGCCGGCGTGAATCCAACACCTGATGACGCACTGCTTCGCGTCATTCCCAATGTCGTGATGCAGCCGCCGCTGACGCTGCCGATGCATCGAACCGGGACGCCACTGACATTCCGGTGGGCGATCGTGCCTCCGACCCCGCCTGTGCAGAACTAGACCTGGGTGCGAAGCGAACTCTGGGTCAATCGTGTGCTGCGCGCTGCAGCGCGTCCGGGACATAATCGTCGGCGCGTGCAGCGCAGCGAAATCGCTGCGGCGCAGCAACAAAACCGGTCAACCCGCAAGCTTTGCGGGTTGCACCGTTCGGCCGCTGTGCCGCAGTAGTGGCGCCTCATTCATCCGTCACTGATTCGATGGGGCCAAGGAAACTCGCCGCCGGGGCGGGTTGGAATTGAGCGTCCAAGCGAAATGAACTGGTTTGTCCGCTGGGCTTCGGATCTGTCCGGCGTCGCGCATCAAGTGGTTCCTTCCAATCTCGCGCTGGATGTCGTCCGCCCGCTCGGACACTCGCGATCGGCGCCACGGCAATCGGCAGATCAGTTCGCGTGGTGGCAGCGCGGCATCGTCTACCAGGTATATCCGCGCTCGTTCCAGGACGCCGACCGCGACGGCATCGGCGATCTCGCCGGCATTGTGCGGCGGCTCGACCACCTGGTGGAACTCGGCGTCGACGCGCTCTGGATCTCGCCGATCTATCCATCGCCGATGGCCGACTTCGGCTACGACGTTTCCGACTACACCGACATCCATCCGATGTTCGGCGATCTCGCCACCTTCGACCGGCTGCTCGCCGAAGCCCATCGGCGCGGATTGAAGGTCATCCTCGATTTCGTGCCGAACCATACCTCCGATCAACACCCGTGGTTCCTCGAAAGCCGCTCCTCGCGCGATAACCGCAAGCGCGACTGGTACGTCTGGCGCGACGGCAAGCCGGACGGCTCGGTGCCGAACAACTGGATCGCGGAGTTCGGCGGCAGCTGTTGGGAATGGGATGCGCAGACCGGCCAATACTATTACCACGCGTTCCTGAAGCAGCAGCCGGACCTCAACTGGCGCAACCCGGACGTCGTGGCCGCGATGCTCGACGTGCTGCGCTTCTGGTTCGACCGCGGCGTCGACGGCTTCCGCGTCGACGCCATCCATCACCTGTTCGAGGCCGAGCACCTGAAGGACAATCCGCCCAGTCCCGACTGGCGCGAGGGCATGTCGCCGGCGCGGCGGCTGGTGCGGCTCTATTCGCTCGACCAGGACGAGACGCACGACGCCATCGCGACGATGCGCGCGGTGGCGGACTCCTACGACGGCGAGCGCGTGCTGATCGGCGAAGCGTCGCTGCCGATCGAGCAGTTGATGGCCTATTACGGAACTGAGAAGCCCGGCTTCCACCTGCCGTTCAATTTCCACCTGATCAAGGCGGAGTGGCAGCCCGCTGCGATCGCGGAGCTGATCGAGAAGTACGAGGCCGCGCTGCTGCCGCAGAACTGGCCGAACTGGGTTCTCGGCAACCACGACCGATCGCGCGTGGCGAGCCGCATCGGCGAGGCGCAGGCGCGCGTCGCCGCGATGCTGCTGCTCACCCTGCGCGGCACGCCGACCATCTACCAGGGCGAGGAGATCGGCATGCGCGACGTGCCGATTCCGCCCGAGGCGGTGCAGGACCCGTGGGAGAAGAACGTGCCGGGGCTCGGCCTCGGCCGCGACCCGCAGCGCACGCCGATGCAGTGGGACGCGGGTGCGAATGCCGGCTTCAGCGAGGCGCCGCCGTGGCTTCCGCTCGATGCCGATTACGCGCAGGTCAATGTCGCCGCGCAGGCGCGCGACCCGCACTCGATGTTCGCGCTCTATCGCGCACTCATCCGGCTGCGGCGCAGCGAGCCGGCGCTGGAAGTGGGCGTGCACGTGAAGGCGGAAGCGCGCGGCGACGTGCTGCTGGTACAGCGACATTTCGCCGGGCGCACGCTGCTGATCGTGCTCAACTTCGGCAACACCGAGCAGCACGTGAGCGTGCCGCCCGGCCTGTTTCAGGTGCTGCTGTCGACCCATCTCGACGGCAGCGAGGCGCCCGCCAACGGCCGCGTCAGGCTGCGCCCGGACGAAGGCGTGGTGCTGGCACCCTCCCCCACGCCGGCCAACAGCTAGCGTGGCGCTTACGCGAGCGCAGTCCGACGGTGTCATGCCCCAGCGCTACAAAAAGCCAAGCTCTACAAAAAGCTCTGCGGGTCGACGTCGACCTGGCGTTTGATCCCGCCGGAAAGCCGCGGCGCGGCGGCGAGCCATTCGCGCAGATAGCCCGACAGGTCGAAGGCTCGCGGCGACTTCAGCAGCAAGCGGTAGCGGTGGCGGCCGCGCACCAGCGAGAGCGGCGCTTCCGCCGGCCCGAGCATGCGCACCGCCTCGTCGAGCGGCGCGATGGCGGCGAGCCGGCGCGCATAGGCTTCGGTGGCGTGCTTGTCGGGACCCGACACGATCACGGCGGCGAGCCGCCCGAACGGCGGATAAGCGAAGCGCTCGCGGGTCGCGATCTCGCTCGCATAGAACGCCTCGCGGTCGCCCGCGATCAGCGCCCGCATCACCGGGTGTTCGGGCTGATGCGTCTGCAGCAGCGCGTGCCCCTGCCCGGCTTCGCGGCCGGCGCGCCCCGCCACCTGGTGCAGCAGCTGAAAGGTACGCTCCGCGGCGCGCGGATCGCCGTGGCCGAGACCCATGTCGGCGTCGACCACGCCGACCAGGTTGAGGCGCGGGAAGTGATGGCCCTTGGCGACCAATTGCGTACCGATGATCACGTCGACGCGGCCCTCCGCGATCTCGGCGAACTCCTCCTGCATGCGCTCGACGCTGGTGACCAGGTCGCTGGAGAGCACCATGATGCGCGAGCCGGGGAAGAGCATCGCGGCTTCTTCATCCAGCCGTTCGACGCCGGGACCGCAAGCGACGAACGTGTCCGGCGCCATGCATTTCGGGCATGCCATCGGCGGCGGCGTCGTGAAGCCGCAATGGTGGCAGACGAGTTGCCGCTTGAAGCGGTGCTCCACCAGCCAAGCGTCGCAGTTCGGGCATTGCAGGCGGAAGCCGCATTCGCGGCACAGCGTCAGCGGCGCATAGCCGCGGCGGTTGAGAAACAGCAGCGCC
>DASWSO010000303.1:0-1539 GCA_036402635.1 Xanthobacteraceae bacterium | reverse complement strand
TGCGGGTCCGGCATGCCTTCGAGGTAGAGCAGCAGCAGCTTCACCTCCGGGTCGGCCGCGACCGCGGCGGTGAGCTCCGCCACCGTCACGTCGGAATCGTTGCCGGTGGCATGCGAATGGCGCACGCCGATGCCGCGGCTGCGCAACAGGCCGTACGGCACCACGCTCATGGCGCCGCTCTGGCTCAGGATCGCGACCGGCCCGACCTTCGGCTCGATCTCGATGAACATGGTGGAGAAGCTCGCCACCGTGCCGGTGCCGAAATTGGCGAGCCCTTGCGTGTTAGGCCCGACGATGCGCATGCCACCGGCATGCGCGGCCCGCACCATGCGCTGCTCGGCCGCCTTGCCGCCGACCGGATCGCTCTCGCTGAAGCCGGACGACATCAGCACCGCGACCTTGACGCCGCGCGCCGCGCACTCCGCGATGGCATTCTCCGCCGCCTGCCCCGGCAGGGCGACGATCGCCATCTCGGGGACCTCCGGAAGTGCGTCGAGGCTCGGATGGCAGGCGTGCCCCTGCACCTCCTTGCGGGTCGGGTTGACCGGGAAGATGCGTCCGCGGAAGCCGAAGCGGGAGAGATAAAGCAGCGGCCGCCCGCCGATCTTATTGGCGTTCTCCGATGCGCCGATGATGGCGATCGATTGCGGATCGAGCGCCGCGCGCAGGCTGTCCTTCATCATGTCTCTCGCTCGAAATGCGGAATGAGCCGGTCGCCGAGACTGACGAACCGCGCCGTCACCCGGTCGCCGATCGCCAGCGTCCGGTCGCCTTGCGCCATCAGGCGGAAGCCTTCGGATGCGTCGACCAGCACGATGCCGTAGGGCGCATACGGCCGCAGCTCCGCGCTCGGCGCGCGAGTGACCACCGTGCAGGCGGCGACGGTTCCGCGCCCGGATGCGGTTGCGGTGCTGGGATGCGCGTTGCCGCAGCGCGGGCAGAAGTCGCGGCGGAAGTACCAGACGGCGCGGCACTCCGGGCAGCTCTGGAACGTGATCGCGGGTTCGCCGGCGGTCCAGTCGCGCGCGACGTCTTCGGCGACGGCCATCACACCTGCTCCAGGATGAGGCTGACATGGGACGAGAGCACGCCGCCGTCGCCATGCAGGAAGGCGACGGAAGCGTCGCCCACCTGCCGCGGGCCGGCGCGACCGGTCATCTGCCGGTGCGTCTCCACCAGATGCGCCATGGCGCCGCCGACCCCGCAATGGCCGTAGCTGATGAGCCCGCCGTGGGTGTTCAGCGGCAGCACACCATCGTGGTTGAAATAGCCGGCGCGTGCCAATGCACCCGCTTCGCCTCGCGCCGTGAACCCGATCTCCTCGAGCAGGATCGTCAGCGTGATGGTGAAGCTGTCGTAGATGCCGAGATAGCGGATGTCCTCGTGCTTGACGCCGGCCTGCGCGAACGCGCGCTGCGCGCAGGCGCCGGCGCCGAACTCGGTCAGGCTCGGGGCGGCGCTGATGTGCTGGAACCCGTGATGCTGCGCGCAGCCGCGGATGCGGACGCCGTTCGCGCCCGGCTCCGCGCCGATCACGTA
>DASWSO010000302.1:0-8378 GCA_036402635.1 Xanthobacteraceae bacterium | reverse complement strand
GGCGATCGCGTCGGCCAGCTTGTCCTTGTCCTTGCCGAGGTTGGGCTGGAACTCGACCTCGACGCCACGGTCCTGAAATATCTGCACCGCGGCCGGCGAGAGCGCATCGGAAATGAGAACGCGAGGGGACATGAGTGTCTCGGCTTTGTTGTTGTCTTCAGTCCGTGAAGGCGGATCCATTCCCCGGATGGCCGCGTTTGCGGCCTTGCGGAATCCGCGGTGCGGAGGTCACGCCGCCTTCGGCAGCGCCTCTTTGGTCCGCGCGAACGCCCAATCGAGCCACGGCGTCAGCGCCTCGACATCGCGCTGCTCGACCGTCGCGCCGCACCAGATGCGCAAGCCCGGCGGTGCATCGCGGTAGGCCGCGATGTCGCAGGCCACACCTTCTTTCTCCAGCAGCCCGGCAAGATTCTTGGAGAATGCGGTCTGGCCGTCCGCCGAGAGCGAGGTGACGGCCGGATCGGTGACGCGCAGACACACCGACGTGTTCGATCGGATGCGCTCGTCGGCCGCCAAAAACGCGATCCAGGGGGTGCGCGCCACCCAATCGGCCAAAACCTTGGTGTTGGCGTCGGCGCGCGCAATCAACGCCCGAAGGCCGCCCACCGACTTCGCCCATTGCAGCGCATCGAGATAATCCTCCACGCACAGCATCGACGGCGTGTTGATGGTCTCGCCTTCGAAGATGCCCTCGTTGAGCTTGCCGCCCTTGGTGAGGCGGAAGATCTTCGGGAGCGGCCACGCCGGCACGTAGGATTCGAGCCGCGCCACCGCGCGCGGCGAGAGCACCAGCATCCCGTGCGCAGCCTCGCCGCCCAGCGCCTTCTGCCAGGAGAAGGTGACGACATCGAGCTTCGGCCAATCGAGCGGCTGCGCGAACGCCGCCGAGGTGGCGTCGCAGATGGTGAGGCCGGTGCGATCCGCCGCGATCCAGTCCGCATTCGGCACGCGGACGCCCGAAGTGGTGCCGTTCCAGGTGAACACCACGTCGCTCGCCGGATCGACCTTGCCGAGATCCGGCAGCGCGCCGTAGTCGGCGCGCTGGACCGTGACGTCCTTCAGCTTCAGCTGCTTGGCAACGTCGGTCACCCAGCCCTCGCCGAACGATTCCCAGGTGAGCATCGTGACCGGGCGGGCGCCCAGCAGCGACCACAGCGCCATCTCGACCGCGCCGGTATCGGAGGCCGGCACGATCGCGATGCGGTAGTCGCTCGGGACTTCCAGCACCTCGCGGGTGAGATCGATCGCCCGCTTGAGCTTGGCGCGGCCCGGTTTTGCCCGGTGCGAGCGTCCCAGCAGGGCGTCGGTGAGGACTTGCAGGCTCCAACCGGGGCGCTTGGGGCAAGGGCCGGAGGAGAAGTGCGGGATCACCGGCCGCACGCCGGGCGTCGTCATCGCCATCGTCTATCCTTCCAGATAGATAGCCCCTCGTTGGGGAGGGGTGTCCCGCTGGCGGGAATAGGCGACGGCGGCGGACGGGTCAACAGGCGCAGCCGGGGAGACGTCCGATTGGCCCCTCCCGGTAATTCCTCCAGGCTATCCGCCTAGAATTTCAGCGCTGCGGCGACGCGCAAGTTGTTCATGTGCGGCGTGATGCCGTTGAGCTTGTTGAGCTGCACGAACTCGTATTCGGCCCGCACGAACAGGTTCCGGAACAGGCCGATGTCGACGCCGAGCCCGGCCGTATAGCCGTAGAATATGGCGCCGCTCTTGGCCTCGGCGCAGCGGATCGCGAAGGCGCTGACGTCGGCGCACTGCACCGAGGACGTTGCCGGAAGGAGCGGCATTGCGCTGACGATGTCGACCGTCTTGACGTATTCACCGCGAGCAACCGCCACGCCGACGAACCCATATGGCATCAGCCAGCCTGCGGCGTAGCCGGCCCGCGCCCGCAGCGTGCCGTAATCGGTGAGCTTCGCGGCGATGGTCGCCCGTGCCGAACTTGGCGGCAGTGCGCCGTTGGTGCGTTCGTCGCTCGCCGTTATGCTGAAGTTCGATCGGTTGTAGCTGGCCTCCAGGCCGATCACCACGTCGCCCCACTGGCTATTGTAGCCAACGAAACCGCCGTAAGACGAGGCGCGGGAGTTGGTCGTCGGCACCGACAGCGGGCCGGTCAATCCTGAAAACCCGGCGGCGCGCACGTCATGCGCGTTCACATAGTCGAGCAGTGATGCCGTCACATTGCTCATGCGGAACTCGGTGCCGCCGTAGCCGGCCTGTCCGCCGATATAGACGCCGGCCCAATTGTAGCCCGCGACCGGAAGCTCTTCGTAATTGGACCCGCGCAGGTAATCGGCCGCGAGCGCGTCACCTGCCACCAGCAGCCCCGCCATACCAAGAATGAGTCGACGCATGACCAGCCCTTCCAAGTCTTAGCGACCGTCCGAATAGTGATTGATTAACCTTAATGTTTCGTTAGCCGCCGATTTGGCCCGCAGATGGGCTGCGGCCAAAAGCAAACGGCGCGGGACATGCCCGCGCCGTTCGTCAGCAGTCGGAGGAAGTAGACGTGCTCGGGCCTCAGCCCTTGCGCACCAGCGGGTACGGCTGAACCGGAGCGGGGGCATCGAGCATCCAGCGCAGGCCGAGCTTGAAGTCGTGCGAGTCGAAACGCTTCATCGTGTAGTAGGCGAGCGGGCCGCCGGCGCCGCAGCCGAGGCAGTCGATGACCGCGGTCTTCACGTCGCCCATGTTGAGGTAGCGGTAGGCGAGTTCGACCTTGAGGTTATGCGAGACGTCGAAGGCGAAGCCCGCGTGCACGGCCCAGGCCATGTTCCAGGCGGTGTTGTTGGCAGCGAAGCCGCGGCCGGTACCGCCGTCGGAGTTCAGGCCGAGATCCCAGAAGTCGTGGATCGAGTGGGCCGCCATGCCGACACCGGCGCCGATGAACGGCGTGATGCGCCACCAGGTGCCGAGATCGAGGTAGGCGTTGGCGAGGAACACCGACGAGCTGTGGTTTCCGTCATAGGTATCGAAACAGACGCCGCCGCCGGAGCAGAACTCGGTGTAGCGACCGACCGCCTTGAAGCGGGCGGAGACGCGGTATTCGCCGGTGACGTCGAAGCGCAGCCAGTTGGTGACCTGGTAACCGATACCGGCTCCGAGGAAAACCGTCGAGTTCACGCTTTTGCTGTCGATGTTCCAGCTGGCCGGCCACACGAACCCGGTGTTGGTCGCGGTGTGATCGAAGCTCTGGAACTGCTGCACGCCGACGCCGACGTCGCCGCGCAGATACCACCCGCTGGCGAAGTCTTCGACCACCGGCGTCATCCGCGGCATCAACGGCAGGTCGGCGGCGTTTGCGGCCGGCAGAGTCATGATGACGGTCGCAGCCGCGAGCGCCAATACCTTCAACTTGCCCATGGCATCGTCCTTTGATCCGGGGGCCATGGGTGACGGCCCCACACGTGGTTGAACACGAGGCTGACGATCACAGACATTCGTTAAATGGAACTTAAGGTTAAAACTTAACCGCGTTGCTTAACCAGGCCTGCGTTTACTGTGGTTTTTCGGCCATAGCTATTCGGCCGGACGGGCCGGCGCGCAATGTCTTACCAAAAGGTTAGTGGTCGCAGACCAGACCGCGATGATGCGGCTTTCGCCTGCGGCACAGCGACTTGGCGCCGCGACGCGGATCACGCCTCGTCGGCGAAGCCTGCCCGTGCGGTGCAGGAATAGCGTTCCGGCCCTTAAACTCTACGCTCTAGGGAGAGACGTCAGGCTGCGGCCGCGGCCGCGGCGTGCTTCAGCGCGCCAACAATGTCGTCGACGATCTGCTCGACCATGGCCGGATCATCCCCTTCGGCCATCACCCGGATCACCGGCTCGGTGCCGGACGGGCGGATCACCAGCCGGCCATTGCCGTTCAGCCGCGCCGTCGCCCCCTCGATGGCCGCCCGCACCGCGGGAGCTTCCAGCGGCTTGCCGTGGCTGTAACGCACGTTGCGCAAGATCTGCGGCACGGGCTCGAAGCGGCGGCAGACTTCGGAGACCGGGCGCCCGAGCCGTTTCACCACCGCCATCACCTGCAGCGCGGCGACGAAACCGTCGCCGGTGGTGGTGTAGTCGGACAAGATGATGTGCCCGGAGGGCTCGCCGCCGACGTTGAAGCCGTGCTCGCGCATGTGCTCGAGCACGTAGCGGTCGCCGACTGGGGTACGCGCCATCCCGAGCCCGATGCTGCCGAGATAGCGCTCCAGCCCAAGATTCGACATTACGGTGCTGACGATGCCGTCGCGCGAGAGCCGCCCTTCGTCCTTGAGGCTGGCGGCGATCACCGCCATCAGCTGGTCGCCATCAACCGTATGCCCCTTCTCGTCGACGATGATGACGCGGTCGGCGTCGCCGTCGAGCGCGATGCCGATGTCGGCACGCATCTCGCGCACCTTCAGGGCGAGCTTCTCGGGGGCGGTCGAGCCGCAATCCTTGTTGATGTTGAAGCCGTCCGGCTCGACCCCGATCGAAATCACGTCGGCGCCAAGCTCCCACAGCGCCTCCGGGGCAACCCGGTAGGCGGCGCCGTTGGCGCAATCGACGACGGCGCGCAGGCCGTCGAATTGCACGTTTTTCGGCAGCGTGCGCTTGGCGAACTCGATGTAGCGCGCATGCACGCCCTCGATCCGCTTGGCACGGCCGACGGCGACGGAGCCGGCGAGCCGCTTCGACAGGTCCGAGTCGATCAGCTTCTCGATCTCGTGCTCGATCTCGTCGGAAAGCTTGTAGCCGTCGGGCCCGAACAGCTTGATCCCGTTGTCGTCGAACGGATTGTGGGAGGCCGAGATCATCACGCCGAGATCGGCGCGCATCGAGCGGGTGAGCATCGCCACCGCCGGTGTCGGCATCGGTCCGACCAGAAAGACGTCGAGCCCGACCGACAGGAAGCCGGCCGTCAGCGCGTTCTCGATCAGATAGCCGGACAGCCGCGTGTCCTTGCCGATCAGCACCCGGTGGCGATGGTCGCCGCGCTGAAACAGCAGGCCGGCCGCCATGCCTACGCGCATCGCCAGCTCGGCGTTGAGCTTGCCGTTGTTCGCCTTGCCACGGATGCCGTCCGTGCCAAAGTACTTCCGCACCATGGGTTGCCTCGTCAGCGCCGCTTGCGGCGCTCCCTTGCCTGCATCAAGAGCGCCGGCCGCGCGGGTCCGCCGCTGCGGCGCCTGCCCCCTCGGCCTCGCCTGCGCGGCCTATCGCGGTTCGCGGGCCGTGGCAACACAAGCAGGACACGCGCCAGTATACGGGCATTGAACTTCAGGCACCTTCAAGAATTGTGAGCGTCGGTTACAAGTCTCTGCACTTTATCGGTATTTGGTGAACGGCCGCACAACCTTCACCGCGGCAGCGGAGTCATCGTGGCGATTGGCGGGTTTGCACAGTTTCGACAGTTGGCGATCGCCTTTGCGGCCGTCAGCGCCTTCCTGAACCTGTATTCGCCGCAGGCGGTGCTGCCGTTGCTGGCGGCCGAGTTCGGCGTCGGTCCCGGCCAGGTGAGCATGACCCTCACGGCCTGCACGCTGGCGGTGGCGCTGATGGCGCCGTTCGCCGGCGCCGCGGCCGACGTGCTCGGCCGCAAGCGGGTGATCGTGGGCGCGATGCTGATGCTCGCCATTCCGACGCTGCTGGTGGCGCTCGCGCCGGATCTCCCCAGCCTGATCCTCTGGCGCTTCGTGCAGGGACTTTTCCTGCCGCCGATCTTCGCCATCACGATCGCCTATATCGGCGAGGAATGGCCGCCGGCCGAGGCGACCGCGATGACCGGCATGTACACGGCCGCGGCCGGGTTCGGCGGCTTTCTCGGCCGGTTCCTCACCGGAGTTTCGGCCGACTGGCTGGGTTGGCGCGGCGCCTTCGCGATCGACGCCGTGCTCACGCTGGTCCTGGCAATCGGGGTCCTGCTGCTGCTCCCGTGCGAGCGCCGTTTCGTGCGCGCTTCCGATCTCGGAGCGGCGCTGCGGCAGATGGTGCGGCACCTGCGCAATCCGCGGCTGCTGGCGACCTATGCGGTCGGGTTCGGCGTCTTGTTCAACTTCATCGCATTGTTCACCTACATCAACTTCGTGCTGGCGGCGCCGCCGTACAACCTCTCCGCCGCCCTGCTGGGCTCGGTGTTCGTGGTGTACCTGCTGGGCTCGGCGCTGACGCCGTTCACCGGCCGCGCGATAGCGCGCTACGGCCGCCGCGCTTTCGTCATCGGCGCGCTCGCCGTCTGGGCGTGCGGCGTTGCTCTGACGCTGCTGCCTTCGCTGATCGCTATCGTGGCAGGGCTGGCGATCTGCGCCGGCGCCGGCTTCCTGTGCCAAGCCTCGTCGACCAGCTACGTCGCCGTGAGCGCGAGGGAAGGAGCCTCCGCGGCGGTCGGCTTGTACGTGACCGCGTTCTATGTCGGCGGCAGCGTCGGCGCGGCGCTTGGCGGTGCCGCCTGGAGCGTCGGCGGGTGGCCGGGCGTCGTCGTCCTTTGCTGGATCATCCTCGCGGTGATGGCGGCGATGGTCACCTTGGCTTGGCCGCGCACGCGCTGACCCGAAAAACAAACGCCCGCCGGAGGCGGGCGCTTGTTGATCGTGTGCGAGAGCGTCAGGCCTGCGGCTGCGGCTCCAGCCCGCCCGTGTCGGGACGCGGGCGCGGCTTGCCGGCTGGCGGCACCGCGGAGCCGCGCGGCGTCGTAGGCTCGATCACCGACTCCCGCGTCGGCCGCTTGCCGGCAAGCAAGTCCTTGATCTCGTCGCCGGTGAGCGTCTCGAATTCCAGCAGGCCCTTGGCGAGCAACTCCAGGTCCCCGCGCTTCTCTTCCAGGACCTTGCGTGCCTCCACGTGGCCCGCTTCGACCAGACGGCGGATCTCCATGTCGATCTTCTGCGCAGTCGCCTCCGAGACGTTCTGCGTGCGCGCAACCGACATGCCGAGGAAAACCTCGTCCTGATTTTCGCCGTAGGAGACGGCGCCGAGCTCTTCCGAGAAGCCCCAGCGGGTGACCATCATGCGAGCCAGCCGGGTCGCCTGCTCGATGTCGGACTGCGCCCCCGACGTCACCTTGTCCTTGCCGAAGATCATCTCCTCGGCGACGCGCCCGCCCATCATGATGGCGAGCCGCGAGGTCATCTGCTCGAAGCTCATCGAGAGCTTGTCGCGTTCGGGGAGCTGCATGACCATGCCGAGCGCACGACCGCGCGGGATGATGGTCGCCTTGTGCACCGGGTCGGTCGCGACGACGTTGAGCGCCAGGATCGCATGCCCGCCCTCGTGGTAGGCGGTCAGCATCTTCTCCTCTTCGGTCATGACCAGCGACTTGCGCTCGGCGCCCATCATGACCTTGTCCTTGGCGTCCTCGAACTCCGCCTGCATCACCATGCGCTTGTTGCGCCGCGCCGCCATCAGCGCCGCCTCGTTGACGAGGTTCATCAGGTCGGCGCCCGAGAAGCCGGGAGTGCCGCGGGCGATCGTCTTCAGGTTCACGTCTGGCGCCAGCGGCACCTTGCGCACGTGCACTTTCAGGATCTGCTCGCGCCCGACCACGTCCGGATTCGGCACGATCACCTGACGGTCGAAGCGGCCGGGACGCAGCAGCGCCGGGTCGAGCACGTCGGGCCGGTTGGTGGCGGCGATCAGGATGATGCCTTCGTTCGCCTCGAAGCCGTCCATTTCGACCAGCAGCTGGTTGAGCGTCTGCTCGCGCTCGTCGTTGCCGCCGCCGAGGCCGGCGCCGCGATGGCGGCCGACCGCGTCGATTTCGTCGATGAAGATGATGCAGGGCGCGTTCTTCTTCGCTTGTTCGAACATGTCGCGGACGCGCGAAGCGCCGACGCCGACGAACATTTCGACGAAGTCGGAGCCCGAAATGGTGAAGAACGGCACGTTGGCTTCGCCCGCGACGGCGCGCGCGATCAGCGTCTTGCCGGTACCGGGGGGACCGACCAGCAGCACGCCGCGCGGGATGCGGCCGCCGAGCCGCTGGAACTTGCCGGGATCGCGCAGGAACTCGACGATCTCCTGCAGGTCCTGCTTGGCCTCGTCGACACCGGCCACATCCTCGAAGGTGACGCGTCCGTGCGCTTCCGTCAGCAGCTTGGCGCGCGACTTGCCGAAGCCCATGGCCTTGCCGGCGCCGCCCTGCATCTGCCGCGACAGGAATATCCACACGCCGATCAGCGCCAGGAAAGGCAACCAGGAGACCAACAGCGACACGAACCACGGAACGTTGTCGGTCAGCGGCCGCGCCGTGATGGTCACGCCCTTGCCGTACAGGCGCTGCACCAGCGTGTTGTCGTTGGGCGCATAGGTCGCGAAGCTGCGGCCGTCCGTGAAGGTGCCGTGGATCTCCGGCCCCTGGATCACGACGTCGCGTACGCGGCCTTGGTCGACCTCGTTCAAGAGCTGCGAGAACG
>DASWSO010000301.1:0-4821 GCA_036402635.1 Xanthobacteraceae bacterium | reverse complement strand
CGAGCTTTGCCGGCAGCGGATAGACGTTGACGGCGGGCGCGCGCAGCTTTTCCGCATAGGCGCCGTACTCGACCTGCGCGGCGACGCGGTCGCCGAGCGCGAAGCCGGTCACGCCTGCGCCGAGCGCCGACACGACCCCGGCCGCGGCCTTGCCGGGCGAGAACGGCAGCGGCGGTTTATTCTGGTACTGCCCGGACATCACCAGCAGGTCCGGATAGTTCACCTCCGCGGCCTGCACGTCGATCACGAGTTCGCCCGCGGCCGGCACCGGATCCGGCAGTTCGTCGACGCTTGCCTCGCGGAACGGCGCGAAGGCCCGCACCACCACCGCCCTCAAAAGCCGAACTCCGCGTTGTGCGCGCCGAGCGGCGGGGCGCGCTGCGGTTGCTCGGGCGCGCCGCGGAAGTTTTGCGAAAGCGGCACCGGCAGCGCCGGCATGATCGCACCTTGCTCGTTTTCGAGCCGGTGCGCGAACACGCCGCGGGCGCGGAAGTGCGGGTCGTCGAGCGCGGCGCGCACGTCCTGGACGATCGAGCAGCAGCAGTCGGCTTGGTCGAACAGCGGCTCCCATTCGGCCGCCGTGCGCGACACGATGATCTCGGCGACCGCCGCGGTGGTGGCGGCGGGATCACGCGCATCGTCGATCAGCGCCGGCGCGAGCCCGATCGCGGCGGTGAAAGCGAGCCAGAATTTCTGCTCCAGCGGCGCGGCGGCGACCACCTTGCCGTCGCGGGTGTCGTAGAGCCGGTAGCGCGGCGAGCCGCCGGTGACGAGCTCGGCGCCGTTGCCGGGCCAGCGGTGCGCCGCGAGCCCGTTGCCGATCGCCCAGTATTCGAACGCAAAAACGCTCTCGGCCATCGACACGTCGAGATAGGCGCCTTCGCCGGTCAAGTCGCGCTGGCGCAGCGCCAGCAGGATGTTCATCACCGCCGGATAGGCGCCGCCGGCGATGTCGGCGATCAGCGCGGGCGGCACCACCCGGCGGCCGGGCTCGCCGCACGAGAGCGCCAACAGGCCGGCGTCGCCGATATAGTTGAGGTCGTGGCCGGCGCGGTCGCGCCGCGGACCGGTCTGGCCGTAGCCGGTGATGGCGCAATAGACGATGCGCGGATTGGCCTGGCGCATCGCCTCGTAGCCGAGCCCGAGCCGGTCCATCACGCCGGGGCGGAACTGCTCCACCACCACGTCGCTCTTGCTCGCGAGCGCCAGCAGGCGGTCGCGCACCGCCGGGCCCTTGAGGTCGGCGGCGACGCTCTTCTTGCCGCGATTGAGCAGCGCGAAGTTGACGCTGTCGGCGCCCCAGTAGGGGCGGTAGTGGCGCATGTCCTCGCCGCGGCTGGTGCGCTCGATCTTGATCACCTCGGCACCGGCTTCGGCGAGCATGAGCGTCGCCATCGGCCCCGGCAGCAGGGTCGAGAAATCCAGCACGCGGATGCCGGCGAGCGCGCGCATCAGCGGGTGCTGCGCATTTTTGCGACGACGGCGCGGCGTGCCGGCGCATAGCCGGGCGTGCCGTAGGTCTCGAACAGCGCCCGCGTCACGTCGTGGTGGTGCACGAGGCCGCCGCGCTCGACCCGCTCGATCGGCCCGTCCGGATAGCCGAGCCCGAGCTTGCAGGTGAGGTCGATGTCCTTCGCGGCCGCGAGCCCCTCGTCGAGGAAGCGCAGCGCGGCATTGTATTTCGGGCGCACCAGCCGGTCGATGATGCGGCCGGCCTGGTCGCTGCAGACGACCACTTTCAGCCCGGCGGCCTCGAACAGCTGTTGCGCGGCTGCGGTGGCGTCGGCGCGGGTCGCCGGCTGCCGCACCAGCTCCACCAGCGGGGAGGGGGGATCGTCGCCGTTGCGGTAGCGCGCGAAGCCGAGGACGTTCGACCCTTCCGTGCCGGCGGTCTCGCCGGTGTGGACGCCGAGGCATTCGGTTCCGAGCTCGACCAGGATCGCGCGCTTCGCCTCGTCAGGCACGAGCGGCGCGCCGAGATAGACGACGACGTCGGCATCCGGCGCGGCGCCGGCGAGGACCTTGTCGCCGGGAGGAAATGAGCGGCTCTCGCCCTGCTGCACGATGGAATAGCGCATCTTAGCTGTATCCCTGCTCCGTCATGCCCGGCCTTGTGCCGGCATCCACGGCTTCCGTTTCCGGCCGCAGCAAAAAAGACGGGGATGGCCGGAACGGGCCCGGCGATGACGGGAGAACAATAGTTGGCCGTTCGACATCGTCAGGCTCCGAACATCCCGGCGTCCTTGTACACATAGAACCCGCGGCCGGATTTGCGGCCGAGGTGGCCGGCCGCCACCATGCGGCGCAGGAGCGGCGGCGCCGCCGCGCGCGGGTCGAGCGTGACCGGATAGAACGCCTCGCACAGCCGCACCTGGGTATCGAGGCCGACCAGGTCGATCAGCTCCAGCGGCCCCATCTTGTAGCCGAGGGCAACCTTGATGGCGGTGTCGATGTCGGCGGCTGCGGCGACGCCGGCTTCCACCGCACGGATGGCGTCGTTGTTGAACGGCACCAAAAGGGCGTTGAGGATGAAGCCCGGCTTGTCCTGCGTCTTCACCGGCAGCTGGCCGGCGCGCTCGCACCACGCCCACGCGGCGCCAAGCGTTTCCTCCGACGTGTTCAGCCCCGGCGAGACCTCGATCAGCTTCATCAGCTGCGCCGGCAGGCAGAAATGCAGCCCGATGACGCGGTCGGCGCGCGCGAGGCCCGATGCGATCTCGGTGATCGAGAGCGTCGAGGTGTTGGAGGCGAAGATCGTGGGCGGCGCGCACACCGGATCGAGCGCGCGAAACAGCGTCTGCTTGGTGGCGAGATCCTCGAACACCGCCTCGATCACCAGATCGGCGGCGGCGAGATCCTCCAGCCTGGTGGTGCGCTTGAGCCGCGCCAGCACGGCGTCCTTGTCGGCGGCGCTCATCTTGCCGCGCTCCACCGATTTTCCGAAGAACGCCTCGCTCTGCGCGAACGCGCGCGCCAAGCTTTCCGGCGTCACGTCGTAGCAGAGGGTGTCGAAGCCGGCCCGCGCGGCCACAATGGCGATGCCGGCCCCCATGGTGCCGCCGGCGCCGCACACCGCCACGGTGTTGATCGTGGTCATGCCTGGCTTCCTTCACTTCCCCCTGAAAGGGGGAGAGCCCGCCCGGGACTGAAACAGCGCGTCATCGCTCGACGAAGCTCCGTCCGATGAGCTGCCGGTGCACCTGGTTGGTGCCCTCCCAGATCTGCGTGATCTTGGCGTCGCGCATCAGCCGCTCCACCCGGTAGTCGCGAGAATAGCCGTAGCCGCCGTGCATCTGCACCGCTTCGGTGGTCATCCGCATCGCGAGATCGGTGGCGCGCAGCTTGGCGATCGAGGCCTCGATGCCGAAGTCGTCGGCGCCGCCGTCGATCAGCTCGGCGACGTGGTCGAGCCAGGCTTCGCACATGGCGAGCTCGCTCGCGAGGTCGGCGATCATGAACTGGTTGCCCTGGAACTCGATCACCTTGCGGCCGGATTGCCGGCGCGTGTTGGTGTAGGCGATCATGTCGTTGAAGGCGGCGCGGGCGATGCCGAGCGCATGCGCGGCGATGCTCGGGCGCGAGCGGTTGAGCGAGGCGAGCAGCAGCGGCAGCCCCTCGCCGGGCGCGCCGAGCAGGTTGGCGCGTGGCACGCGGCAGCCGTCGAACGCGATGGCGGCCGTGGAGGAGGCGCGCATGCCCATCTTGTCCTCGGTGCGGACAACCGAGAAGCCGGGCGCGCCCTTCTCCAGCACCAGCACCGAGATGGCGGACTTGGCGTCGTCGATCTCGCTCCACTTGCCGAACAGCAGCGTGAGATCGGCGACGTCGCCGCTGGAGATGAAGATCTTTCCGCCGTCGATGACGATCTCGTCGCCATCGGGCCGGAAGCGCGTGCGCATGCCGGTGGCGTCGGAGCCGGCGGTCGGCTCGGTAATGGCGAGTGCGCCGATGCCGCCGGCCGCGATGCGCGGCAACAGCCGCCGCTTCTGTTCCTCGGTGCCGAACTCGATCAGCGGCTTCATGCCGTGGAAGGTGGTGGCGTAGATGATGCCGGTCGACGCGCAGGCCTCCGAGATGATCTTCACCACTTCCAGGTAGAGCTTGATGCGGGTGGGGCTGCCGCCATAGGCCTCCGGCACGAAAATGCCGTTGAGGCCGAGCGCGTTGATCGCCTCGATGTTCTTCCACGGAAATGCGCCGGTGCGGTCCTGCTCCGCGGCGGCGGCCGCGATCACCTCGTCCGCCAGTTGGCGGACGGAATCGAGGATCATCCGCTCCTCGTCGGTCCAGCCGCGCCGGCGCTCGAGCTGCTCGAAGATTTTCATGTCATCCAGCTCTCGGCGTCATGGCCGGGCTTGTCCCGGCCATCCACGTCTTTCTTTTTCAGCCAACAGCAAGGCGTGGATGCCCGCGACAAGCGCGGGCATGACGGCTGCGGGTGGTGCGGCAGCGGAGTGCACACCGTTCTTACGCATCGCGGAACTGCGCCGGCCGCTTCGCCGCAAACGCGGCGATGCCTTCCTCCGCGTCGGCGGTGCGGAACGCGAGAGTGGAGAGGTCCGCCTCGACCTTCAGCCCCTCGGCCAGCGGCACGTTGAGCGCGCGCTGCACCGCCGCGCGCGCGAGGCCGAGGGCGGGGAGGCCGTAGACCGTGAAGGTCTTGGCGAACGCGATCGCCGCCGCAACGGCGTCGCCTTCGACGATGCGGCCAACCAGGCCGATGCGCTCGGCCTCGGCGGCGTCGACGGTGCGGCCGGTCATGATTATGTCGAGCGCGCGCGCCTCGCCGACCACGCGCGGCAGCCGCTGCGTGCCGCCATA
>DASWSO010000300.1:0-5548 GCA_036402635.1 Xanthobacteraceae bacterium | reverse complement strand
CCTCGCAGCGCTTCTCGGTGCATGGGCAGCCGCCCACCACTGCCGGAGCGGCAGGCATCGCCGCGCTGCCGGCCGACGATCTCGACGAAACCCCCGCACCGGTACGGAGGTCCGGCAAGCGCGCCCGCACTAACGCCAGTGCGGCCGCCGCGCCCGAGCCCGAGACCACGGGTTCGGTCAAATCCACCACCGAGGCCGAGACCAAGGCTCAGCGGCGCGAGCGCGAGGTCGACCGCTCGATGAAGAGCATCTGCAGCAACTGCTGACGACGTTATTGCCGGGCCTCCCACCCGGCAATCGATCGGAACAATTCGAGCTCTCTCTTTACGGCTGACCCTCGATCTTGTTGTCGCGGATCACCTCGCTCCAGCGAACGACCTCGTCGTGCAGCAGCTTCTGCGCCGCTTCCACGCTGCGCTGCTCCTTCGGATACGGCTCGACGCCGCTGTCCTCCCACAGCTTCAGCATTTTCGGATCCTCGGCGATCGCCTGCAGCGCCGCATTGAGCTTGCCGACGGTCTCCTTCGGCGTACCCGCGGGCGCGAACAGCGCGTGCCAATACGAGATCTCGAGCTTGGGGCTGAGCTCCTTGACGAAGCTCGGCACCTGCGGGAGCGGCTTCGCCGGCTCTTTGGCGGTGATGCCGAAGCCCTTGGCGGAGCCGCTGGTGATCGGGCCGATTGCGGCCTGTGTCGTTGCGAAGAACAGGTCGGCATGGCCGGCAATCACGTCCTGCAGCGCCGGGCCGCCGCCGCGGTACGGCACGAACAGCGCCGGCGCTCCCACCGCCTGCGCGGTCAGCGCGGAGGCGAGATGGCCGGTGCTGCCGACACCCGGATAGGCGAATTTCGCCGTCGCCCCGCTCTTCATCCAGGCCGCGAGCTCGGCGATCGAGTTGGCGGGCAGCGAGTTGCGCCCGACCAGCACCAGCGCGTTGCGATTGATGAAGCCGACCGCGACGAGCTCTTTCTCCGGATCGAAGGCGAGCTTCGGATAGAGCGACGGGTTGGCCGAGATCGCGAGATTGTGCAGCAGCAGCGTGGAGCCGTCCGCCGCAGCGCGCGAGACCCGGCTGGTGCCGATGGTGCTGCCGCCGCCGCCGACATTCTCCACCACGACGGTGACGCCGAGCTTCGCCTCCAGGCTGGGCTGGATCATGCGGGCGAGCGCGTCGGTCGGCCCGCCTGGCGCGAACGGCACGATCAATGTGACGACCCGATGCGGGTAGTCCTGACTGAGCGCCTGGGGCGCGATGAAAACCGTCAGCGCCGCTACCAGTGCGGCACGCCTGCTCAAAAGCATTTGTCCTCCCTCCCCGCCTTGCGTGGCGGGGGCTTGTTGCTGCGACCGCCGCGGCAAAACGCCAAGCGGCGAGGCGCGCAGCCTCTCAGGTTCGCGGCAGCGAGGAAAGCCCCGCTCACGTCGCTTTGATAGGGAGACCAATGGAGGTGTGTGCGGCTCGCCGGTCGCTCGCCAGCGAAAGCTCGGAAGGCGCCTGAACCACAGGTGCGGTGGCGGCGACTAAAAGTTAGATCGACGGTTGGGAACGACAGGCCGCCACCACGGGCCCTCGGCGGAAAAGGCAGTGCCGTACCTGATCCCGCTGTCGATCTAAATCTCGATCTCAAGCGTTTTCGTCTTCAGCGCCGCGTCCCCACGCGGCGCCAGAAGCCGTCAGTGGCGGGTCAGCCAGTCGCGCGCGGCGCGCTGCGCGGTCGCCACATCGGCCCCCGACATTTCCGCCGCGATCTCCCGGCGCAGCCGGATGGCCTCGCTGTTGCCTCGCACCGCGGCGATGTTGAACCACTTGTGGGCAGCGACCAGATCGACCGGAACGGAGCGCCCGGTCGAGTACATCATGCCGAGGTCGTAGAACATGTCGACAGTGACGTTGACTTGACCGAGCGCTCCGCCGTTTGCGTCCAGCAATTCGTAGCGAGCCATCGTAGTATCCCCTTCTCTGTGCGGCCCGGGTCCCCACCGTGAGGCCGCATTTGACGCCCTTGCGGGTCATACGCCCGCTGTAGGGCCATCATCGCGACCAGCTTTGAATTGCATCTTAAGGATCGCGCTGAATCGAACGTGAACGCCTGCAACGGCGCGAAGCCTGGAAATCGCTCGTTAACTGCGGGCAGGCCGGTGGCGCTTGGGTTTCGGCGCGACGGTTACGTCTTGCATACCCTGCGGGTTTGGATTGCGACAACCATCCCGCCAAGCAGCGGCGCGCAGTGCTCGCCGGTGGACGGCATTTCGGTTTGCCGGATATGCTCGTGGATGCGCCTCGGCGGAATGCGGCGAGGCGACGTTTAGGGAGACCAGCATGAAGCGTGTGATGGTAGCGGTCATCGCGGCAACGTTCCTCACCGGGACGATGGCGGCGCCGGCCCTCGCGCAGGCACCTCAGAAGACCGAAGCGAAGCCGAAGGCGGCCGGCGAGGCGAAGCCGGCACGCAAGATGAGCCCCGGACTTTTGGCCGCCCGCGAGCGACAGAAGAAGTGCGGGGCCGAATGGCGCGAGGCCAAGGCCGGCGGCAAGGTCGAGAAGGGAATGAAGTGGCCGAAGTACTGGAGCGCTTGCAATAAGCGGCTGAAGGAGGCCGGCGCTTAAGGCGGCGTCACTGCCGCGCGACCGGAGCGCGATCGCTGCTTCCGTGCCGCCCCGATCTCAGGATCGGGGAATCACCACCAAACGATCGGGAGGCGGGTGCGTAACTCGTGCTCCAGCCGAGAAGAGATGGCTCCCTTCTCGGCTGGAGCCGAGGGCGTCGGCGATTAGGCGAGGGCTGGGTGCCGCCGGCAGCGTGGGATGTTGCCGACAGCGAGCAGGGAACCTGCCGTGTCCCGGTTCTTCGCGAGAGAGACCGGCTGCTGCTTCGCCTTCGCGTCGGGCGACATGCCGTTCGAGAACGGTGCCGCTTCGGCGAGGGCGTGAGGCCGCGCCTCGAAAGGTCGGGCCGCACAGCCAGATTCCGTGAAGGGTGAACCTCGTATTCGCCGACGCCCTTTCGTCGACATCACCGCCGTTTCCGATCGTGGCGGCCGTTGCAGGCCGCCCCTTCGACACCGTCGGCTAGCGCGACGTAGTGCGTGCCGTCCCGGCGCCCGAGGGCGCCGAGCGAGGCTCGTTACTTCTTCTTCTTCGCCGCGCTCTTCTTCGCGGTGGACTTCTTGGCGGTGGTCTTCTTCGCCGCCGCCTTGGTCTTGGTCTTCGACGCTGCTTTCTTCGCCATGCTAACCTCCTGGCTTGAGTGGTATGGCGACTCTCAACAGCGTAAGGCGCGAATCGCACTTACACTGCATTTCGAGTCCTACAGCACAATTACAAAAAAGCGACTCTGCTTAAGGAAGCGTGCACGATGTGGAGCCCTGTCCCGCAAGCATTTCCACGCTAGGCGCGGCCGAGGGCGCCGCGCCACGACGCTGGCGCCGGCCGGCGGACGAAGCCTTCGAAGCTTCGGCACTATGCAAGAAATACCTATTTCACAAGGGTTTCTTGCTCATCGCGGCAACGGAGCTCGGGCTCGGTGTCTGATTGCGCCGGCAGCCGAACGCGGTGGTCGCGCCGGCTCGGTGCGGTTCGACGAAGGATGTGGACAAGCAGAAATTTTCTTTGCGCGAAGGCGTCGAGGGCGCCGCTGCGCGCGCTCACTCGTCACGCACTCACCCGAGTCGCGCGCTCTTTCCACCGACGTGTTCGCGCTTCGAGGCGCGATGAGCCGCCTCGCGGCACGCCTCGAAGACGGTCGCGAGAGAGCCGGTGCGAAGACGAACTAGATGCCGAGCTTCGACTTCAACAGCTCGTTGACCGCCTGCGGATTGGCCTTGCCGCCGGAGGCCTTCATCACCTGGCCGACGAACCAGCCGATCATCGTCGGCTTCGCCTTCGCCTGCGCCACCTTGTCGGGATTGTTGGCGACGATCTCGTCCACCACCTTCTCGATCGCGCCGAGGTCGGTGACCTGCTTCATGCCGCGGGCCTCGACGATCGCGCGCGGATCGCCGCCCTCGGTCCAGACGATCTCGAACAGGTCCTTGGCGAGCTTGCCGGAGATCGTGCCTTCGCCGATGAGGTCGATCAGCGCGCCGAGCTGCGCCGCCGAGATCGGCGATGCGGTGACGTCCCGGCCCTCCTTGTTGAGGCGGCCGAACAGCTCGTTGACCACCCAGTTGGCCGCCGTCTTGGCGTCGCGCCCGTTGGCGACCTGCTCGAAGAAGTCCGCGGTGGCGCGCTCGCCGATCAGCACGTCGGCGTCGTAGCCGGAGAGGCCGTAGTCGCGCACGAAGCGCGCCTTTTTCTCATCCGGGAGTTCCGGAAGCCCCTGCTTCAACGCGTCCACCTCGTCCTGCGCCAATTCCAGCGGCAGCAGGTCGGGGTCGGGGAAATAACGATAGTCGTGCGCCTCTTCCTTGTTGCGCATCGAGCGGGTCTCGCCCTTGCCGGGATCGAACAGCCGCGTCTCCTGCACGATCGTGCCGCCGTCCTCGATCACGTCGATCTGGCGGCGCGCCTCGTGCTCGATCGCCTGCCCGATGAAGCGGATCGAATTGACGTTCTTGATCTCGCAGCGGGTGCCGAGCGGTTCTCCGGGCCGGCGCACCGATACGTTCACGTCGGCGCGCAGGCTGCCCTTCTCCATGTCGCCGTCGCAGGTGCCGAGATAGCGCAGGATGGTGCGCAGCTTCGTCACGTAGGCCTTCGCCTCTTCCGACGAGCGCAGGTCCGGGCGCGACACGATCTCCATCAGCGCCACGCCGGAGCGGTTGAGGTCCACGAGCGACATGGTGGGATGCTGGTCGTGCAGCGACTTGCCGGCATCCTGTTCGAGGTGCAGCCGCTCGATGCCGACGCGCACGGCGTCGCCGCCCGGCATGTCGACGATCACCTCGCCCTCGCCGACGATCGGCGACTTGTACTGGCTGATCTGGTAGCCCTGCGGCAGGTCCGGATAGAAGTAGTTCTTGCGGTCGAACACCGAGCGCAGATTGATCTGCGCCTTCAGCCCAAGCCCGGTGCGCACCGCCTGCCGCACACATTCGGCGTTGATCACCGGCAACATGCCCGGCATCGCGGCGTCGACGAACGAAACGTGCGAGTTGGGCGGGCCGCCGAACGCCGTCGAGGCGCCGGAGAAAAGCTTGGCCTGGGAGGTCACCTGGGCATGCACCTCCAAGCCGATGATCACTTCCCAGTCGCCGGTGGCGCCGCTGATGAGCTTCTTACCCGGGCGTGACTCGGTGGCGGTGTCCATCAGCTAAACCTCTCTTCAGCTTGAGCTTTTCATATCACGGCGCGGCCCTGCCCGGCGCGCATGGCGCGGCCGCAGGAACTGCGCCCCTGACACGGCGTTAACCCGCGGACCAAAGCGGGAGGCAACTATGAACGACCACCGCCGATCGAATTCGAGCTTCGGCATGATCCTCGGGGGCCTGGTGCTGGTGGCGCTCGCCTTCTTCGTCCTCACCGGCGGGCAGCACGGCGGCACCAAGAAGGTGCAGAGTGACGCCGACCTGCCGCAGGTGACGTCGCCGAAAGCCGTCACCAGCGACG
>DASWSO010000299.1:0-6678 GCA_036402635.1 Xanthobacteraceae bacterium | reverse complement strand
GGTTCTTGGCCTCGAACCAGGCGCTGACTTCCTTTTCCACCTCCGGGCTGTTGGGCCAGCCGAACCAAGCGCCATCGCCGTTGGCGCGGATCGCCGTGTAGGGCGCCGGGTTGATGCAGTCGGCGCCGGCGTGCCAAGTGTGGAACATGGCCCAGCCGCCCTGGCCGGGAGGCGATTTCTGCGCGCGCCGCTGGCCGGTGGTGCCCCAGTCGGTCGCAACGAAATCGACGTTCATGCCGAGCCGCTTGAGCAGATCGGCGGTGACGTCGCCCTGCGCCTTGGTGATCGGCTGGTCCTGCGCCACCACGCAGGTCACCGGCTGCCCCGAATAGCCGCTTTCGGCCAACAGCTTCTTGGCGGCATCGAGGTCGCGCTTGCCCTTGAGGATCTCGCCGCCCGCTTCGGTGTAGAGCGGCGTGCCGGGGGTGAAATAGCCGGGCAGCGGCTTCCATAGATTGTCGTCGTCGCCGACCAGCGCGCGCATGTACTCTTCCTGGTTCAAGGCCATGAGCACGGCGCGGCGCACCCGCACGTCATTGAACGGCGGGTGCAGGTGGTTCATGCGGAAGCTGCCGACATTGCCGAGCGGATCGGCGATATCGACCGCGACATTGCGGTTGCGCTTGAGCACCGGAACGAGGTCGGAGATCGGATTCTCCCACCAGTCGACCTCGCCGTTCTGCAGCGCCGCCGAGGCGGTCGCCGGATCCGGCATGATGGTCCATTCGATGCGGTCGACCAGCATCTTCTTGCCGCCGGCGAGCCACGAATGCGGCTCGTCGCGCGGCACATAGGCATCGAACTTCTCGAACACCGCCTTGGCACCCGGCACCCATTCGGCGCGCGCGAAGCGCATAGGGCCGCTGCCGACATAGTCCTCGATCTGCTTGAACGGGTCGGTCTTGGCGATCCGCTCCGGCATGATGAAGGAGCACGGCGAGTTGTTCTTGCCGAGCGCGAACAGCATCTTTGGGAACGGCTTTTTCAGCACCCATTTGAAGGTACGGTCGTCGACCGCGGTGATCTCCTGCTGGAGCGCCTTGATCATCAGGCCCATGGGATCGCGCGCGGACCAGCGGATCAGGCTCGCGACCGCATCGGCGGCCCGCACCGGCTCGCCATCGTGGAATTTCAGGCCGGGCCGCAGCCGGAATGTCCAGGTCAGACCGTCGGAGGAGGTTTCCTCCGCCTCGACCATCTGCCGCTGCGGGGTCAGCGTCGCGTCGACGCCGTAGAGCGTATCCCACACCAGCGCGGCGGCGTTGCGCACCACATACTGGGTCCCCCAGATCGGGTCGAAGTTGGCGAGATTGGCTTGCGGCACGAAGCGCAGCGTGCGCGCCGCCGCGCCTTGCGAGAGCGCCGGGCGCGCGAGCCCGCCGGAGCCGATGATTGCGCCAGTAGCAGCGGCGCCTTGCAGGAACTTTCGTCGATGCATGTCCATTCCCCCGCCGTGTGTCCGGTAATTGGGCCAGCTTGCCAGTTGTTTGGGCGTCAGGCCACTGGTCCGAACGATGCGGCGCAACAAAACCAAACCCGGGCGGTCCCGCAGCAAGCCGCATGCCAATAAGACCCCGCCTTTGGTTGGCGCCACAAAGGGGTCCGGCGCCAGCGTCGATCCGGGGTGCCGGCGGCCGACTAGGCTTTGGGCTCCCGCCCAAACCCGGCCTGCGGATGCCACCAGCGCCCGGCAAGCACCACGCCTTCCGAGAAAATGCGGCGGTCACCGCTCAGGTGCTCGCCCGTAACGTCGACATAGTCGAACGTCCCCTGCCGGATCGACAGGATGGTGGCGTCGCCCACGCTGCCCGGCTTCAGGCTGCCGAGATCCGGGCGGTTCAGCGCCATCGCGGCATTCACGGTGGTCGACGCGATCACGGCGTCGAGCGGCATGCCCATGCAGAGGAACTTCGACAGCGTCGTCACCTGGTCGAACACCGGGCCGTCGATGCAGAGCGTATGGATGTCGGACGAGATCGTGTCCGGATAGAAGCCGTTGGCCAGCATGGCGCGCGCGACCCCGAACGCGAACGAGCCCTTGCCGTGGCCAATGTCGAAGCGGACGCCGCGCTTGCGCGCCCGCAGCACCGAATCCTTCACCTTGCCCTGGCGATCGGTCGGGGAGTTCGGAAACGGACGGAAGGCGTGCGTGAGCACGTCGCCGGGACGCAGCCGGTCGACCACCTCGTCGTAGCTCGGCGGCGGAAAATCGATGTGGCACATCAGCGGCAGGCCGGACTCGTTGGCCGCCATCAGCGCGATGTCGAGCGGCGCGACGCCGGATGTGCCGCTGGAATGCCGGCCGACCCGCACCTTGATGCCCACGATCACGTCGCGGTTGGCTTCCGCCACCGCGACCGCCTCGGCCGGCGCCATCAGTCGCAGCTCCTCGCTCTCGCCCACCATCACGGTTTTGGAGAAGCCAAAGATGCCGGCGAACGAGACGTGCAGGTAGGCGAGGATGCGCACCGCGCTCGGCTCGATTACGTGCTTGCGGAAGCCGGCGAAATTCCCCGGGCCGGCGCTGCCGGTGTCGATGCAGGTGGTGACGCCGCTCGTGCGGCAGAACTCCTCCGCGTCGATGCCGAGCGAGGTACCGCCCCAGTAGACATGGGTGTGCAGGTCGATCAGGCCCGGGGTGACGATGTATCCGGACACGTCCCGCACATCCTCGGCGGCGTCCGCCGGAAGATTGGGTTCGACCTTCGCGACCTTGCCGCCGGCGAAGGCGACGTCCGCGACCGCATCAAGACGCTGGGAGGGATCGACCACGCGCCCGCCCTTCAGGATCAGATCGTATCGCACCAACGCCCCGCCTCCCCGCTGCCTTTCGTCGCGCCGGCTGTTAGCGTTGCACATCCTCTGGATGCAGGCCAATGCACGCTCGGGCGGCCGGCAGTGGCGTCGCTCTGCCCCTCATGCGGGAACATCGGCCGTCCCGCCGACTTGGTTGTTATGTCGGCGGGACGGCGAACGTCAGTCCTTACGGTTGAATCTCGCCCGTAACTGAACGGTCTGCCGATGAGAGCGTTGCCCATCGTAGCTCCCTGACCCAGGAGGCCATCCGATGGGATTCCAGGCGCCCCGCACGAGCCCGATTGCACTCGTTGTCGAGGATGATGCGGACCGACGAGCGCTGGCGGCGACCCTATTGGAAGAATCCGATTACAGGGTGGTCGAGTGCGAGACGGCCGAGGACGCGCTTGGAGCGATGGCCGAACACGGCCGCGACGTCGCCCTGGTGTTCATGGATGTCCGGCTGCCCGGCCGGATGGACGGCGTGACGTTGGCGCAGCGCGTCGATGTCCAGTGCCCGCATGCGCAACTGCTCGTGACCTCGGGCGCGGCGAGAGACGGAATCGGCGCACTGCCGCGGAAATCGCTGTTCATGGCGAAGCCCTGGCGGCCGCTCGACCTCCTGGTCAGGGCCGAGGAGGCGCGGCGCGCCGCCTGATCTCGCCGACAGGCCTCACCCTGGCGGTGACCTCGAAGAACAGCATCACGCCGACGGTGAGCGTCAGATTGTCGAGCCACGACCTACCCCAGCCACTCAGTGCTGGCGATGCAGCTTGGCGGGCTCGCGTGAGACTGTCTTGCGGCCGCGCTTGAACGCGTAGAGGACCGGTGCGAGTTCGGCCACGGCGAGATCGGGCTCGATCGCATCCAGCACGACGACGTCAGCCGTGTTGCCGACCCGCAAGCCGTAATCCTGTCTGCGCAATAGCTGCGCCGGCCGTGTCGTCACCATGTCGAAACAGGCTTGCATGTCGGCCTTCTTCCCGACCTGACAGATGTTGGCATAGAGGTTGGCCATCCGGATCTGCGAGCAATCGCCGAACGGCGTGAACGGGTTGAGCACGTTGTTGCTCGACAGCGAGCAGTTGACGCCGTGATGGAGCAGCCTGTGGGCCGGCACGACACCGCGGGTGACGTTGTGGTCGTGCGTGTGATTGCGTCCCATCAGGTAAAGGTCGGTCGAGGGCAGCACGGTCAGCGCCACTCCCGCATCGGCCAGCCGCTTCGCCATCGCCTCGAACTGCGGGATCGGCAGGCTGGCCGCCTTGGTGACGTGTCCGATCGCAACCCGCCCGCCGTATTTATGCTGCTCGGTGCGCCGGCAGACGTGCTCCACGTCCATGCCTTCGGCGCTCGCTCCGAAATCGAGATGCATGTCGATGTCGATGTCGAACTCGCGCGCCATCTCGAACACGCGGTCGATCTGTCCAGGCGGATTGCTGTCGGTGTAGGGCGCGCCGCCAACAACCCGGCAGCCGCGCTTGAGCGCCACCATCATCAGCTCGTCGGTACCGGGATTGTTGAGCAGGCCCTCCTGCGGAAAGACGCATATTTCGAGGTCGATGGCCCAGGCATATTCCTCGATCAGCGGCAGCACGCCTTCGAGGCTGCGCAGGCCGACACCGGGATCGACTTCCAAGTGCGTGCGCATGTGCGTCGTGCCCTGCAGGATCGCCTTCTCGAGCGTGCGGGTCGCGCGTTCATGCACGTCCTCCGGCGTGAACGCCGCTTTCGCCTTGGCGGCCTCGGCGATCGCCTCGTCGAGATCGCCGCGCTGCGAGCTGACGCGATCGAGGATGCAGGACTTGTCGAGATGGATGTGGGTCTCGACAAAGCCGGAACAGACCAGGCGGCCGCCGAGATCGATGCTCTCGGCTTCCGCACTCAGGTTCGGCGCCATCGCGACGATCTTGCCGCGCTCGATGCCGATGTCGGTCAGCGCGCCTTCGGCGCCGACCAGGCGTGCATTGCGAAGGATCAAGTCCATCCGTTCCCCTCCTCGTATCCAGGAAAAACCTAGGCCGCGGGCTCATGCTCTCCGAGATAGGCCCGCACCAGCGCCGGGTCTTGCCGCATAGCGGCGGCGGGACCCGAATGGGCGATGGCGCCGGACTGCAGCACGTAGGCGCGGTCCGCTACCGATAGAGCCAGCGCGGCGACTTGGTCGACCAACAGGATGGTGGTGCCCTCGTCGCGCAGCTCCGCCAACAGATCGTAAAGGGTGTCCGTCAGCTTGGGCGCGAGCCCCAGCGACGGCTCGTCCAGCATGAGGACGCGCGGCCGGGCGACCAGGCCACGCGCGATCGCCAGCATCTGCTGCTCGCCGCCGGACAAAAGCCCGGCGCGCTGATGCGCCCGCGTGCGCAGCACCGGGAAACGGTCGAGCATGCGCTCGACCGAGGCGGCGGTCTCCGCCGCGGGGCGCGCGAAGCCGCCGAGTTGCAGGTTGTCGACGACGCTGAGCTCGGGAAACACTTGGCGGCCTTCCGGCACCAGCACGAGGCCGCGTGCCGCGACGCGATTGGCGCGGAAACGTTCGATCCGCTCGCCGAGCAGGAGAACCTCGCCCTCGACCGGACGGTTCAGCCCGCTCAGCGCCCGCATGAGGGTGGACTTCCCGGCGCCATTGGCACCAAGCACCGCGACGACTTCGCCATCGTCGACGTGCAGCGCCAGCTGGCGCAGCACCGGCGTTCCACCATACCCGGCGGCGAGATCGCGCGCCGCCAGCAGGGTCGCGCCGGCCGGACGACTCGCACGCCGGGCGCGGTCGCTGGCCCGGTCTTCGCCCAGATAAGCTTTCAGAACCGCCGGGTCGGAGGCGACGTGCGACGGCGGCCCTTCCGCGATCTTGCTGCCGGCGTCGAGCACGACCACGTGCGTGGAGACGCGCATCACCAACGCCATATCATGCTCGACCAGGATCACCGCGATCCCGGCATCCGCGATCTTGCGCAGCACGTCGCCGATCGCGCGGGTATCCGGCGCGCTCAGGCCGGCCGCAGGCTCGTCCAGGGCCAGCACGCGCGGGCGGATCGCCAGCGCCCGCGCGATCTCCACCAGCCGGCGGTCGACATGCGGCAGCGCCGCCGCGGACTGCGCGAGGTCGCCGCGATAGCCGACGAAGGCGAGCAGGCTTTCGGCGAGCGCGCGACGGTCCGGGTCGCGATCCGGTGAGAACAGGCTCGCAAGCCGCAAGCGCCCTCGCCCCAAGGCGATCATGACGTTGTCCAGCACCGACAAGGTGCCGAATAGCTGGCTAGTCTGATAGGTGCGGGCGATGCCGACACGGGCCAGCCGATGTGCCGGCAGCGCGGTCACGTCCTGCTCGCCTAGGCGAATGCTGCCGCCGTCCGGCCGGTAGAAGCCGCAGATCAGATTGAGCGCAGTGGTCTTGCCGGCTCCGTTCGGGCCGATCACGCTGGTGATCTCGCCCGGCCGTGCGACGAAGCCGAGACCGTTGACGCTGCGGACGCCGCCGAAGCTGATCGAAAGGTTTTCGACCGTGAGGGCGGACGCGGCGCCCTCCTGGCGCAGGGTGCCGACGACGTCGTGTCTCGACTGCGCGGTCTGCGGCTCCTCGGCGGAAGCGAGCCACGGCCGCAGCAAGCCGACAAAGCCCGATGGGGCGAGGCGCAGCACCAGCAGCATCAGCACGCCGACGAACAGCAGCCGGTATTCGGCGAGGAAGGACAGCACTTCCGGCAGCAGCACGACGGCGACGGCGCCGAACAGCGGTCCCAGCGTCGCACCGGCGCCGCCCAGCATCACCACGAGCAGAAAGAGGATTGACTGAAAGAACGGAAAGCTTTCCGGACTGATGAAATTGGTGATCGAGGCGAACACGCCGCCGGCGATACCGGCCGCAACCGCCGAGATCGC
>DASWSO010000298.1:0-1552 GCA_036402635.1 Xanthobacteraceae bacterium | reverse complement strand
GGCGCTGGAACGCGACGTGCGGCTGGTGCGCTGCGAGGACGGCCAGCTCGAACTCGCGGTGCTGCCGAACGCGCCCAAGACCCTGGTGCACGATCTGCAGCGCAAGCTCACCGCCTGGACCGGCAAGCGCTGGATCGTCGTGGTGTCCAAGGAGCAGGGCGCGCCGACCGTGCGCGCGCAAGCGGACGCGCGCCAGGCCAACCTCGAACAGGACGTGCAGAGCGATCCGCTGGTGCAGGCGGTGCTCAACCGCTTCCCCGGGTCAAAGGTGATCGGCGTGACGCAGGCAGCGCCCGAAGCGTTGCCGGAAGCCGCGCCCGAAGAGGATGAAGATTAGGCGCATGATCCCGAAAAGTGGGTACCGGTTTTCGGATAAGATCATGCGCAAGGAGAAATAAATGGCTGATTTCCTCGGCATGATGAAACAGGCCGCGCAACTGCAATCCAAGATGCAGGCGATGCAGGCCGAACTCGACAGCATCGAAGTCGAGGGTGCCGCCGGCGGCGGCATGGTCACCGTGCGGCTGACTGCGAAAGGCGACCTCAAGGGCGTCAAGGTTGACGACTCGCTGATGAAGCCCGAGGAAAAGGAAATTCTCGAGGACCTGCTGGTGGCGGCCCATGCCGATGCGCGCCGCAAGGCGGAGGACGTCATGCAGGAGAAGATGAAGGGCCTGACCGGCGGGCTTTCGTTGCCGCCGGGGATGGGGCTCGGTTAAGCGAGCATGCCCAGCGCCGTCGCCGGACCCGAAATCGAGCGCCTGATCCAGTTGCTGGCGAAGCTGCCGGGGCTCGGCCCGCGCTCGGCGCGGCGCGCGGCGCTGCACCTCATCAAGAAACGCGAATTGCTGATGGCGCCGCTCACCGGCGCCTTGCAGACGGCGATGGACAAGATCGTCATCTGCAAAAGCTGCGGCAACATCGACACCAAGGATCCCTGCACGGTCTGCACCGACACGCGCCGCGACCAGTCGATCATTGTCGTCGTCGCCGACGTCGCCGATCTGTGGGCGCTGGAGCGCGCCAACGCCGTCAACAGCCGCTACCACGTGCTCGGCGGCACGCTGTCGCCGCTCGACGGTGTCGGCCCGCAGGATCTGACCATCGACGCGCTGATTTCGCGCGTGCATGCCGAGGAGGTGAAGGAAGTCATCCTGGCCCTCAACGCCACCGTCGATGGCCAGACCACCGCGCATTACATCACCGAGTTGCTGCAGGACCCCAACGTCAAGGTGACTCGGCTCGCACACGGCGTGCCGGTCGGCGGCGAACTCGATTATCTCGACGAAGGCACGCTGTCGGCGGCGATCAAGCAGCGGACGCTGTTCTGATGCGCACTTTGTTTGCAGCCTTTTTTGTCATTGTGATCGGGAGCGCGGCTCAGGCGCAGGAAACCTTGAAGCCCGGCGACGTCATCAGCGGCAAGTTGCGGCGGGTGGAGACGCGGCATCCGAACGGCACGTTGCTTCGCGCGTTTCAGATCGTCGTCGACACGCCGAAGGCGTTCGCCAAGGAAGACGAGTTCTGCGACGGCCCGCCCAGGACCTTTCAT
>DASWSO010000297.1:0-3128 GCA_036402635.1 Xanthobacteraceae bacterium | reverse complement strand
TTCGTGCTCTCCGGCTCCGGCCACATTGTGGGCGTGGTCAACCCGCCCGCCAAGGGCAAGTACCAGTACTGGACCGGAGACGGACCGAACGGATCCTTCGATGCCTGGCTGGAAAAGGCGGAAGAACATCCCGGCTCGTGGTGGCCCGATTGGCAGGCTTGGCTGCGCGGCCTCGACGACAAGGAGGTGCCGGCACGGCAGCCCGGCGCCGGCAAGCTGAAGCCGATCGAGGATGCGCCCGGCAGCTACGTGAAGGTCCGCGACTGACCGGAACCGCCTGCCCGACACGTGCGTTGCTGCCATGCTCGGAGCCGACGCGAAGTGACCGACACAGCGGCAGATCCCAGACGCGAGACCGACCCAGCGGTGCCGAAGCGGCGACGCTCCGCGCTGGCAGCGGTTCCGGAGGCGGATGACGTGCCGCTGGAGAGTTTCGAACAGAACGCGGCTGTGGGCAGCGAGGACGCCCGCATCCTCGACGAGCGCCCGAGCGCAGCAACGCAAAACGAGAGCATCGAAGGTTCGCCCAGCCGGAAATGAGGCCTGACACCTCGGCTGGACGGCATAGCCCGGCATCCACGGATGCCGGGCTTATTGCATCCGCGGCTTGCCGGCCGGCCTCAATCTGCTAAGCGGAAACGATGCTGCACTTCGCCTATGGTTCCAACATGAGCCGGCCGATGATGCGCAAGCTGTGCCCCGCCGCGCGGCCGCTCGGGCCCGCGCGACTGGATGGCTGGCGGTTCCTGATCACTGCCGATGGCTACGCCTCGGTCGTTCCGGCCGCCGGCGACGTCGTCCACGGTGCGCTGTGGCGGCTGACGCCGCGCGATCTCGCCGCCCTCAATCGCTACGAGAGCGTCGACAGCGGCCTCTACTCCCGACACATGCTACCGGTTCGCCATGTCGGAAAGCTCCGCCACGCCCTGGTCTATGTCGGCCGCACGCGCCAGCCCGGGCGTCCGCGCCGCGGCTACCAGGAGGGCATTGTGGTGCCGGCGGCTGCGGACTGGGGACTGCCCGCCTGGTACATCGCCGAGCTTGCGCGCTTTGCACCGGCGGGGACCGCAAGACACGGCTCGCCCGCATGAATGACAACCAGGTGCTGCGCCGCGTGGTCATTCGCGGCCGTGTCCAGGGCGTCGGCTATCGCGCCTGGCTGGAGGACGTCGCTCTGGCGCGCGGGCTCGAAGGATGGGTTCGCAACCGCCGCGACGGAACTGTGGAGGCGCTGTTCTCCGGCTCGCCCGAAACGGTGGGCGCCATGCTGAACGAATGCCGACGCGGCCCGCCGGCAGCGCGCGTGGCCGAGGTGCAGGAGGACGACGGCGATGCGGCCTTGCTGCAGCAGCGCCGCTCCGGCGAGCGGTTCTCGGTGCTGCCGACCGCGTGAATGGGCGGCGCTTAAACCTCCGCGAATGCCTGCAACGAGGCCGCATCCGCAACGTCGCCGAACAGCAGGGTGAATTCGCGGCGCAGCACGGCGTCCACTTCCGGCATCGTCACCGGCAGGCCGAGATCGACCAGACTGGTGACGCCGTAGCGCGGCTCCGCGACCCCGCACGGCACGATGCCGGAGAAATGCGCCAGCTCCGGTTCCACGTTGATGCTGACGCCGTGCAGCGTCACCCAGCGGCGCACGCGGATTCCGATCGCCGCGATCTTGTCCTCGTGATCCGGCCCTTTGTCGGGCCGTCGCACCCAGACGCCCACCCGCTCTTCGCGCCGCTCGCCGCGGACGTTGAAGGCCGCGAGCGTGCGGATGATCCACTCTTCCAGCACGGCGACGTAGCGGCGCACGTCGGCACCGCGGGTCTTCAGGTCAAGCATCAGGTAGACAACCCGCTGGCCAGGGCCATGGTAGGTGAACTGCCCTCCCCGGCCGGCGACGTGGACCGGGAACCGCAAGGTCGGCAGCTCCGCAGGTTTCGCGCTGGTCCCGGCGGTGTACAGCGGCGGGTGCTCGATGAGCCAGACCGACTCGGGCGCAGTGCCGGCCGCAACGGCCTCGGCGCGCTCCTGCATCAGTGCAAGGGCCGCCTCGTAAGAGACCAATCCGTCGCTAACGCGCCATTCCGGGGCGCTTCGTGGAGCGGCAGGCCGCAGCAGCAATGGAAGATCGGCGCGTGCGTTAACCACCCGGTAACCATGCCCATGATGACGTTAGCGCCAACATATAGGCACGCGTCGCGGAAGGGCAGCCGGTGGCAACGATCGACAAGGTGAACCTCGACATCACAGTGGTGCTGGGGAAGACCATGATGCCGGTGCATCAGGTGCTGCGGCTCGGCCGCGGCGCCATCATCGAGCTGGACGCCTCCGAGGACGACGACGTGCAGATCCTCGCCAACAATCTGGCGGTGGCGCGCGGGACCGTGGTGGTCAGCGGCAACCGGATCGCGGTCGAGGTCAAGGAGATGTTGCCGCGCGCTCCCGACCAACGTTGAGGACGGGATTTCGCGGGGCCTTGTCCCTCCGAGACCGATTTGTTACATGCGCCGCCTGCCCTCGGTTGCGGCCGTGGCGGAATTGGTAGACGCGCTAGCTTGAGGTGCTAGTGGGTAACACCGTGGAGGTTCGAGTCCTCTCGGCCGCACCAGCTCCCTAATATCCCAAACAGCTCAGCCAGGGTTGCGCGAGGACGGCGCCGCTCAGTGGTACCAGTTGAACAGCCGGCCGAACCCGGATGGCTCAGCCTCGCGCGCCGGCTGCGGCCAACCCGAGGCCGCCGAGCGGATGCGCGCGCTGCGCGGACGCTTCGGCGTCCCCGCGCGCTCGGTCGAGGGCTCCGGCGTTACGCGCCGCTCGGTCGGTGCGGCCGGCAAGGAGAGCCGCAACGGCGCGTCGAAAGCCTGGGAGAGCGTGAGCGCCTGTGCGCTCGGGCCCCGCAGCTCCCCGGCCGCTGTGATGGTCGCCAACGGCGGCCACGCCGTCTTACCGGTCCGCAGTGATGCAACTCGCAGGCTTTCGCGCTCCACGACGAGCGGCTCGCCCTGTCCGCTCGCCGGCGGAATCAGCAGGCGTGCGCGTAGGGGATGAGGAAAGCCGAAGCTGGCCGGGCTTGGGGCCGGCAGCGTCCCGGCCACTTGCACAGGGGTGAGAGCCACGTCCGGCCAGCCGGGCGTGCG
>DASWSO010000296.1:0-8665 GCA_036402635.1 Xanthobacteraceae bacterium | reverse complement strand
GCGATCTCGGTGGTGCTGTTCGCCATCATGCTGTTTTTCACCATGCTGCAGATGCGGCTGTTCGCCCGCGGCGAGGAGACCGTGCGGTGAGCGTCGTAGCGCATCCACCAGTCCGCGTGCCGGTGCCGCTGCTGCGCCGCGCCCGCAGGGCGTTGGCGCGGCAGCGCTGGCTTGGGCTCATTCCGCTGCTGGCGCTCACGCTGCTGTTCATCTTTCCGATCCTGTGGATGCTGACGACCTCGTTCCAGGCCGGCGAGAAGATGTTCCAGCTCAAGACCGAATGGATCCCGTCGGAGTGGCACCCGGAGAACTATCCGAACGCGCTCGGCCGCGCGAACTTCCCGCTCTACTTCTTCAACAGCGCGGTGGTGTCGGCGGTGGTGATGGCCGGCAACGTGGTGTTCTGCACGCTCGCCGGCTACGGGCTCGCGAAATTCCGCTTTCCCGGCGACCGCTGGGTGCTGCTCGGCGTGCTGAGCACGCTGATGCTTCCGCTCGAAGTCACTTTGGTGCCGACCTTCCTGGTGATCCACAAGTTCGACTGGCTCAACACCTATCAGGGCCTCGCCGGGCCGCTGCTGATCGACGCCTTCGGCGTCTTTCTGATGCGCCAATCGATCCTGTCGATCCCGACCGACTACATCGAGGCGGCACGCATGGACGGCGCCGGCGAGCTGCGCATCCTCTGGCACGTGGTGGTGCCGCAGTGCTGGCCCGCGCTGGCGATCCTGACCATCTTCTCGTTCCGCGAAAGCTGGGACCAGTTCCTGTGGCCACTGACCGTGGTGTCGCAGGACGGCTACCGCACCTATCCGCTCGGCCTCGTGCAGTTCAACGAGGACTACGGCACCCCGCCGACCGAGCAGATGGCGATCGCGGTGCTCGCGACCCTCCCGGTGTTCCTGCTGTTCGCGCTGCTGCAGCGCGCGATGACCAAGGGCTTCGGGCTCAGCGGCCTGAAGTGAGGCCCGGCTGCCGGCGGGCTCACCCGGTATTGCGCAGGCCGGCCGCGATGCCGTTGATGGTGAGGTGGATGCCCTGCACCACCCGCTCGTCGCCGTCGCCGGTGCGGTGGCGCTTGAGCAGCTCGATCTGCACGTGGTTGAGCGGGTCGAGATACGGAAAGCGGTTGCGGATCGAGCGCGCCAGCAGCGGATTGCGCTCCAGCAGCGAGCGCTGGCCGGTGATCGCCAGCAGCGCGTCGATCGAATCCTGCCACTCCTTGCGCAGCCGCGGGAAGATCGCGTTGCGCAGCGCCGCGTCCTCGACCAGCCCGGCATAGCGCGAGGCGATCGCGATGTCGCTCTTGGCCAGCACCATGTCCATGTTCGACAGCAGCGCCTCGAAGAACGGCCAGGCGCGGGACATCTCCTGCAGCAGCGCCGAGCCGCCCTCGCGGTCCCTGGCCAGATAGGCGTTCACCGCCGACCCGAAGCCGTACCAGCCCGGCAGCATCAGCCGGCACTGCGCCCAGCTGAACACCCACGGGATCGCCCGCAGGTCCTCGATGCTGGTCGATTGCTTGCGCGACGCCGGCCTGCTGCCGATGCGCAGGTTGGCGATCTCGCCGATGACGGTGGACTGCCAGAAATAGCGCTCGAACCCCTCGGTCTCGTAGACCAGATCGCGGTAGGCGCGGAACGCGTGGTCCGACAGCTCCTCCATGACGGCGAGATATTCGGGACGCTGTTGCGCCACCTCGTCGGGCTGCAGCAGCGTCGCCTCCAGCGTGGCGGCGGCGAGGATCTCGAGATTGCGGTGGCCGACCTCGGGGTTGGAGTATTTCGCCGCGATCACCTCGCCCTGCTCGGTGACCCGGATCATGCCGTTCACCGCGCCGGCCGGCTGCGCCAGAATGGCTTGGTAGGTGGGTCCACCACCGCGGCCGATCGAGCCGCCACGGCCGTGAAAGAGCCGCAGCCGGACGTCGTGGCGCCGGAACACCTCGATCAGGCCGATCTCGGCCTTGTACAGCTCCCAGCCGGAGGTGAGGAACCCGCCGTCCTTGTTGCTGTCGGAGTAGCCGAGCATCACCTCCTGCACGTCGCCGCGGCCGTGCAGAAGCCGGCGGTATTCCGGCAGCCCCAGCAACCGGTCCATCACCACGGCGCAGTTGCGCAGGTCGTTGATGGTTTCGAACAGCGGCACGATGCCGATGTCGAGCTCACCTTCCGACGGCCGCAGCAGACCGGCCTCCTTGAGCATCAGCGCCACTTCCAGGAGGTCGGACACGCCGTCCGTCTTGGAGATGACGTAGTTCGGCACCGCGTCGGCGCCGTGGGTTCTCCGCAGCTCGGCGGCGGCACGCACGATCGCGAGCTCGCCGGTTGTTTCCTCCGAATAGGCGATGAACGGCGAAGCCAGCGGCCGCGCCGTGCGCAGCTCGGCGGCGAGCAGCGATATCCGCGCATCCTCGTCGAGCGCGCCGTAGGCGATGTCCGGCGCCGCGGTCGCGAACAATTCGCCGACCACCCGCTCGTGCACGTCGGCATTCTGGCGCAGGTCGATGCCGGCAAGGTGGAAGCCGAAGGTCCCGACCGCGCGGCGCAGCTGCCGCAGGCGGCCGCGGGCCAGCATGTCGGAACCGTTGAGCGTGAGAGACCGGTGCAGCGTGTCGAGATCGGCCAGCAGCTCCGCCGCGCTGCCGTACGGCTCCCCCTCCCCGACCGCGTGCCGCTCCGCTGTCAGCCCGGCGAGCGCCCAGGCGGTGGCAGCGACCCGTGCATAGATGCCGGAAACGGCGCGACGATAGGGTTCGTCCCGCCGCCGCTCGGAGCGGTCGGGGGAGCGGTCGGCGAGCGCTCGCAGGTCGTCGGAATGTCCGACCCGCCGCGCGTCCAGCGACAGCTCGCCGCCGAGCTGGTCCAGTTCCTTCAGGTAATGGTTGAAGGCGCGCTTGCTTTGCAGCGCCAGCGCGGCCCGCAGCACATCGGCGGTCACGAACGGGTTGCCGTCACGGTCGCCGCCGATCCAGGTCCCCATGCGCAGGAACGACGGCAGCGCCGGCGCCTGCCGCTTCATCTCGGCGGCGAGGTGATCCTCCAGGGCGGCGTAGAGCCGCGGCAGCTCGCGCAAGAACGTGTAGTCGTAATGCGCCAGCCCGTTCGCCACCTCGTCGATCACTTCCAGCTTGGCGCGGCGTAACAGGCTCGTCTGCCACAGCGTGAGCACGGTGCGGCGCAGCTCTTCGTCGCTCGCCGCCCGCTCGTCGGGCGTGAGATGGGTGCGGTCGCGTTCCGCCAGCAGCCGCGCCACGTCCATCTCGCGGTTGATGGTGCTGCGCCGGCGCACCTCGGTCGGGTGCGCGGTGAGCACCGGCACGATCAGCGCCCCATCGAAGAACGCCTTGAGCTGCGCGCCGGTGACGCCGGCTTCGCGGGCGCGGGCGAGCGCGTGCGCCAGCGTGCCCTCGCGCGGCGCCGAGGCGGCGAGCGCATGCGCGCGCGTGCGCCGGATGTGGTGCTGATCCTCGGCGATGTTGGCGAGGTGCGAGAAGTAGCTGAAGGCGCGGCTGATCAGGATGGTGGCGTCGGGCGAGAGGCCGTCGAGCATGAGCTCGAGCTCGCGCCGCGCGCCGTCGTCGTCCTCGCGCCGGAAACGCACCGAGGTCTGCCGGATGCGCTCGACGGTCGCGAACACCGCCGCGCCCTCCTGGTCGCGGATGGTGTCACCGAGGACGCGGCCGAGCAGCCGGATGTCATCCCGGAGCGGCTCGTCCTTGTCCGGAACCTCGACCACCTTCATTGCGGCTACCGCGCCCATGATTAAACGATGTGCATCATTCATGCCACCACGACACGGCCGCCATCCGACCTCGCTCTCGCCCCGCCGGCGCGGTACACATCAGGCACGCGTCTTGCTTGCCTCGATTCGTGGCGCCGGGAGATGATCGTGAGCACAGCAGCCAAAGCGCGCGCCGAGAAACCTCCGCCGTCCGACCTGCGGCGGGACCCGGCCGCGAACGCGCCCGGCGAGGACGACCTAGCGGCGGTGAAGAGCGCCGTGCTGGCGAAGCTGGCGCTGGCGGCCGGCAAGGACCCGGCGGCCGCCACCAATCACGATTGGTATGTGGCGACGGCCCTGACGGCGCGCGATCGCCTGGTGCACCGCTGGCTCGCGGCGGCCCGCGCCCACCATGGCGAGGGCCGCAAACGCGTCTACTACCTCTCGCTGGAATTCCTGATCGGGCGGATGCTTCCCGAGGTGCTGGGCAACCTCGGACTCTCGGAGCTGGTGCTGACCGCGCTCGGCGACCTCGGCGTCGACCTCACCCGCATGACCGCGGCCGAGCCTGACGCCGCGTTGGGCAACGGCGGCCTCGGGCGGCTGGCCGCGTGCCTGATGGAAAGCATGGCCACGCTCGGCATCTCGGCCTGCGGCTATGGCATCCGCTACGATCACGGCCTGTTTCGCCAGGTGATTCACGACGGCGCACAGCAGGAATATCCGGAGGAGTGGCTGTCGTTCGGCAATCCGTGGGAATTCCCGCGGCCGGAAGTGATCTACGACATCCAGTACGGCGGCCATGTGGAGATGGTGGCGCCGGCGCGCGGCGCGCCGCGCCCGCACTGGCGGCCGGCCGAGACCGTCGAGGCGGTGGCGTACGACACGCCGATCGTCGGCTGGCGCGGCCAGCATGTGAACCCGCTGCGGCTGTGGTCGGCCCGCGCCGTCGACCCGCTGCGGCTCGACGCGTTCAACAGCGGCGACCATGTCGGCGCGCTGTCGGAACAGTCGCGGGCCGAGGCGATCTCCAAGATCCTCTACCCGAGCGACGAGACCGCGGCCGGCCGCGAGCTCCGGCTGCGGCAGGAATATTTCTTCGTCTCCGCGTCGCTGCAGGACATCCTGCATCAGCATTTGCGCGCCGACGGCGACCTGCACTTCCTCCCGAGCTGCGCCGCGATCCAGCTCAACGACACGCATCCAGCGATCGCCATCGCCGAGCTGATGCGGCTGCTGATCGACGTCCACCACCTGCCCTGGGCCGACGCCTGGGAGATCACGCATCGCACCTTCTCGTACACCAATCATACGCTGCTGCCGGAGGCGCTCGAACGCTGGCCGGTGGCGCTGTTCGAACGCGTGCTGCCGCGGCACCTGCAGCTGATCTACGCGATCAATGCCCATCACCTGAACTACGCGCGGCGCACCTACAGCGATGCCGACGACTTCCTCGCCTCGATCTCGCTGATCGACGAAAGCGACAGCCGCCACGTGCGGATGGGACACCTGGCGTTCGTCGGCTCGCATCGCATCAACGGCGTCTCCGCCCTGCATACCGAGCTGATGCGGAAAACGGTGTTTCGCGACCTGCACGCGGTCTACCCCGGCCGGATCCTCAACAGGACCAACGGGATCTCCTTCCGCCGCTGGCTGTTCCAGGCCAACCCCGGACTCACCCGCATCCTGCGGGACGCCTGCGGCGCGGGCTTCATGGACAATCCCGCCGCCTTGGCGCGGCTGACCGCTGCGGCCGGCGACACCGCGCTGCATGAGCGGATCGCCGCGGTGAAGCGCGCCAACAAGCTCACGCTGGCGCGCCTGATCGCCGAGCAGCTCGGCGTGCGGGTGGACCCGGATGCGCTGTTCGACGTGCAGATCAAGCGCATCCACGAGTACAAGCGGCAGCTGCTCAACATCCTGGAGACGGTGGCGCTGTATCAGGCGATGCGCGCCGACCCTTCGCGCAACTGGGTGCCGCGGGTGAAGATCTTCGCCGGCAAGGCGGCGGCGAGCTACGGGCGCGCCAAGCTGATCATCAAGCTGATCAACGACGTCGCGCAGGTCATCAACCGCGATCCGGTGACGCGCGAGCTGCTGAAGGTGGTTTTTCTGCCCAACTACAATGTCAGCCTGGCGCAGGCGATCATTCCGGCGGCGGACCTTTCCGAGCAGATCTCGACCGCCGGCATGGAGGCCTCCGGCACCGGCAACATGAAGCTCGCGCTCAACGGCGCGCTCACCATCGGCACGCTCGATGGCGCCAATATCGAGATCCGCGACCATGTCGGCGCCGACAACATCTTCATCTTCGGCCTGCGCGCCGACGAGGTCGAGGCGCGCCGGGCGCGCGGCCTGGAAGCCACCCGGGAGATCGGCGCCTCGCAAAGACTGGCCGACGCGCTCGAGGCGATCGCGACCGGCGCGTTCTCGCCCGACGAGCCGGGGCGGTTCGAAGCGCTGGTCGCCAGCCTGCGCCACGTCGACACCTACATGGTCGCGGCCGACTTCGAGGACTACTTCGCCACCCAGCGGATGGTCGACCGGCGATGGCAGTCCGCCTTCATGTGGAACCGCACCTGCATCCTCAACATCGCCGGCATGGGATGGTTTTCGTCGGACCGCACCATCGCCGAATACGCCACCGACATCTGGCACGTCCCGTTCACGCCGCCGGAGGCTGTGGCGGATTAGGTGTCGGCTAGGCGGCCTTGCCGCCGTCGTAGGCCTTCTGCAATCCGGCGACGTCGAGCTTGACCATCTGCAGCATCGCCTCGGCGACGCGGCGGGCTCTGGCGCGATCCTTGTCCTTCATCATCTCGCCCAGCACCTTCGGAACGATCTGCCACGACACGCCGTAGCGGTCCTTGAGCCAGCCGCACTGCTCGATCGATCCGCCCTCCGACAGCGCCGCCCACAGCCGGTCGACCTCGGCCTGGTCGGCGCAGGTGAGGACGAACGAGACCGCGTGGTTGAACGGGTCCAGCGGTCCGGCAGTCATCGCCATGTACGGCTGGCCGGACAGCGTGAACTCGATCACCTGCACCGATCCGGCCGGGCCGCTGGGGGTGTCGGCCGGCAGCCCGGTGACGCTGACGATGCGCGAATCCGGAAGCAGCGAGACGTAGAACCGCGCCGCCTCCTCGGCCTTCTCGGCGAACCATAGACAAGGCGTGATGCTGGTCACCGGACCTCCTCCGCGCTGTCGAGCAGCAGTTCGAACCCGCCGAAGATCATGCGCTTGCCGTCGAACGGCATGTCCTCCATCTTCATGCGCGGATCCGCCATCATCTTCTTGTGGCCCTCGTCGCGCACCGCCTTCGACGGCCAGACGATCCAGGAAAACACCACGTTCTCGCCGTCCTGCAGGTTCACCGCGCGCTTGAAATCGGTGACCTTGCCGTCCGGCACGTCGTGGCCCCAGCACTCCACGACCCGGGACGCGCCGAATTCCCTGAACAGCGGCGCGGCCTTGGCAGCAGCGTCGCGATAGGCCTGCTTCTTCCCGAGCGGGACCGGGACCACGAATCCGTCGACATAGCTCATCGGTGTCTCCTTGGTTGTTCGGCTTGCGGCTTGTTGATCGCTTGCAGGTCCGGCCGATCAGGCCGCCGCCGTTTCCGGAGCGGCCTTCGCGGCCGCCTCCATGTCCATCCACATCACTTCCCAGATGTGGCCATCCGGGTCCTCGAAGCTGCGCCCGTACATGAAGCCGTAATCCTGTCGCGGCGACGGATCGGCCTTGCCGCCGGCGGAGCCTGCTGCCGCGACCGTGTCGTCGACCTGCTGCCGGCTGTCGGCGGAGACGCAGATCAGCACCTCGCTGGTGGTGTTCGCGTCGGCGATTTTCTTCGGCGTGAACTGGCGGAATTTGTCGTGCGTCAGCAGCATCGTGTGGATGGTCTCGGAGAAAACCATGCAGGAGCCGGCGGCGTCGGAGAACTGCTCGTTCTTGGTGGCGCCGATCGCCTGGTAGAAAGCGGTCGCACGCTGCAGGTCGCTCACCGGCAGGTTCACGAAGATCATCTTGGCCATGGGTCCCCTCTCTCCAACTGACGATTTGATCCTGATACCCGCGCGTGTTATGAAAAGCAACTGTGAAGTTACAAAAAAGAACTAACGCCGACGACGCACGCTCCCGGCGCCGCTACGACGACGCCTGCGGGGCCGCGCACGCGCTCGACCTCGTGGGCGAGCGCTGGGCCTTGCTGGTGATCCGCGAGCTGATGCTCGGGCCGAAGCGCTTCAGCGATCTGCGCGCCGACCTTGCGGGCATCAGCGCCAATATCCTGACGCAGCGGCTCGAAGGGCTGGAGGCCGCCGGCGTGCTGGCCCGCCGCAAGCTGCCGCCGCCGGCGGCGAGCCAAGTCTATGAGCTCACCCCGTGGGGCTACGAGAGCGAGCCGATCTTCCAGACGCTTGGCCGCTGGGCGGCGCGCTCGCCGCAGCACGACCCGAGCCTGCCGCTGAGCTCGGTCTCGCTGTTCCTGTCCTTCCGCACCATGTTCGATCCGGCGCGTGACAGGAGCATGAAGGCGCGCATCGGCTTTCGCCTCGGTGCCGAGACGTTCGTGGTCCGCATCGCCGCCGGGCGGATCACGGCGACCCGCGCCCCGCTCGACCGCGAGGATGTCGTGTTCACCGGCACCGCGCCGGCGATCGCGGCCGCGGTCTATGGCGGCGTGCCGCTGGAAGCGCTGGCGGCGCAAGGCGCGCTCTCGGTCGAGGGCGACCTGACGCTTGCCAAAAGGTTCGTCACGCTGTTTCCGCTGCCGCCGAAGGTGGAACCGGCGGGCTGATTGTGCCGCATCGGCCGGGTCGCATTGTCGCCATCAACACCGACAAGAACACACGGCCTTCAAACGCGTTGGTAGGGTGTGGCTTGGCCGCTGGGCCAAGGCTCATCGACGACTGGACCGGCGGCGCCGCCGCCGATTGGCAA
>DASWSO010000295.1:0-1594 GCA_036402635.1 Xanthobacteraceae bacterium | reverse complement strand
TCGCCCATGGCCCAGAAATTGTCGGAGCCGGCGATGCGGATGATGCGCTCCTCCGGCAGACCGGCGATCTTCTTCCAGAGGTCGAAGGCGACGTCGTCGTCGATATAGACGGTGGCGGTGAGCTTGTCCTTCGGCAGCCCGAATTCCTTGGTGATCAGGTTCCAGGCGAGCTCGATCGCGTGCTCCTTGAAGTAGTCGCCGAACGAGAAATTGCCGAGCATCTCGAAGAAGGTGTGATGCCGCGCGGTGTAGCCGACATTGTCGAGGTCGTTGTGCTTGCCGCCGGCGCGCACGCATTTCTGCGCCGTCACGGCGCGGCTGTAGGGGCGCTTCTCCAGGCCGGTGAAGACGTTCTTGAACTGCACCATGCCGGCATTGGTGAACATCAGCGTCGGGTCGTTGCGCGGCACCAGCGGCGACGACGGCACGATGGCGTGCCCGTTGCGCGCGAAGTAGTCGAGGAAAGCCGAGCGGATGTCGTTGACGCCGTTCATCAGTGTTCAAACCACGCGCGGCCGGCGCGGCCGGCGGGTTCGCCGCCGCGGTTCCGACCGATGTTTCGTTGCCCCTCGGTATTTAACGACGGGGCTCTGAGCTGTCCAGGAAGCGCGGCCGGCCGGGACTTGCGGCCTCAGGCGGCGAGCGCGCGCAGCGCCACCACCGCGGCGACGCCGACCGCCATGGTGCCGAGCAACGGCAGCCGCAGCGCCGCGACCGCGGCGATGGCGGCGGCCGCGGTTTCCGGCCAGCCGGCGGCGAGCGCGGTCGGCGCGATCACCGCCACCAGCACCGCCGGCGGGATCGCCTCGAAGGCCGCCTTGGCGCGGCCCGACAGCGTCAGCCGGCGGGCGAAAAGGGCGCCGGCGATACGGGTGAAATAGGTCACCGCCGCCATCGCGACAATGGTGGCGAGCGTCACCGGGTCGACGCTCATGCGGCGTCCTCCGGCGCCGCCGCGTAGGCCGCCGCGATGCCGGCGAAGGCGCCGGCGAGCACGTGCCAGGGCGGGCCGATGCTGACGTAGGCCAGTGCCGCGGCGGCGCCGCTCGCCGCCACCGTGGCGGCGGTGATGCGGCCGCGGTTGAAGCCGGCGATCAGCCCGATGAACAGCGCCGTGAAGGCGAAATCGGCCCCGAACCGCGCCGGGTCTCCCAGCAGCGCGCCGACCGCGGCGCCGAGCGCAGAGGCTCCGACCCAGCTCGCCGGCAGCAGGCCGGCGCAGGCGAACCAGTAGGCCGGCGTGATCGGCTGCCGCAGCGCGCGCCGCTCCGCCAGCGCCCAGGATTCGTCGGTGAGGAAGAACAGGCCGAGGGCGCGCTGCAGCGGCGTGAAGCCGCGCAGCTTCGGCGCCAGCGAGGCGCCCATCAGCACGTGGCGGGCGTTGACCAACAGCGTCGAGAACACGATCGCGGCGACCGGGACCGGATAGCTCCACAGCTCGACCGCGGCGAACTGCGCGGCGCCGGCGAACACCGCCGCCGACATCAGCGTGACCTCCGCGACCGAGAGCCCCTTGCCGGCCGCCAGCGCGCCGAACAGGAGCCCGATCGGGAACGCCGCCACCACCACCGGCGCGATGTCGCGCAGGCCGTCG
>DASWSO010000294.1:0-7368 GCA_036402635.1 Xanthobacteraceae bacterium | reverse complement strand
AACCGGCCGAATTCGCGAACGCCTCATGCGCGATGTCGCAGGCACCGAAATTCCGGTCACGCTGAAAGAGACGGTGGTGCTCGACGATCCTGAAGCGACCTGCCGGGCTGCACTGATGGGTCTCGGCGTAACGTTGATTGCAGTCGCCCACGCGCTTCCGCATTTGGAGCGCGGCACGCTCGTGCGGCTCCTGCCGCAGTGGTACGCGGACGGAGGCCCTATCTCGATCTATTACGCCAATGGAACGCTGCTGCCGGCAAAGACGCGAGTCTTTGTCGACTTCGTCGTTGACGCGTTCAGGCGTGACCGTCTGGCGGAGCGCTTTGCGGGCAGCTTGGGGTAACGTTCAGCCGTCCTCGCGCGATTCACCACCGATGGCAGCTGTTCTGCCGTGAGCCGGAGGATCGCGTCAAAGCGCCGCCGCAGCGCCGGTGGGCGTGACGGCAAGCCGATACGGCGTCGCCGACGGCCGCGGCGATCGGCGCGCGGCCTGGTCTTCGCAGTCGCAGGCGTGCCGCGCCACCTGATCCAGGTCGAGCAGGTGGATATGGCCGCGCCTGCACGCGAGCGCGCGGGTTTCCTGCAGCTTGCCGAGTTCCAGCGTGACCGTGGTCCGCTGCACTCCAAGCATCTGCGCGAGGATCGTCTGCGTGATCGGCAGATCGGTCCGGCCGCTGCGCTGGTGCGCGCCCAGCAGCCAGCGGCAAAGCCGGTTCTCCACCGAATGGAACGTGTTGCAGAAAGCGGTCACCTGCGCCTGCCCGGTGAGCGCCGCCTCGTGCCGCACCAGTTCGCCGCGCATGAGTTCGCTCTTCGATGCGGCGGCCAAAAGTTCGGCGGACGGTATGCGGGTCGCGCTGCCGGGAAAGCGCACCATCGCGGTCTGCGTCGCATCGACGAGGCCAAGTCCGGCCATTCCGCCGATCGCGCCCTCCGCGCCCACCATGCCGACCTCGATCTCGGAGCTGCCGGAGACGACCAGCGACACCAGCGCGTCGTGCGGAAAGTAGACGAACTCGATCGGATGACCCGCGCGGTGCAGATTCTGTCCGGCACGCAGCGCCACCTCGTCGGTATGCTCATTCAGCGTCGGCACGGCCGCGACGCACAGCGGCAGCAACCGGTTACGCGTCTGTTCGACGTTACGCGTCTGTTCGAAAGTATCCACGAGTCCGCCCCTGTTGTTGTTCGCTCCGCTAAGCGATGCGTCCAGCTAGGCAGGTCCGCCGCGTTGAAGCCTTGACGGCCGTCAACGCAATCGATCGCGGTCGTGCATGCGCGCGACCGCGGGCCAGGTTCAGCCGCGTTGCGCGCCGGCAGGCGGTGGCGATTGCAAGCCGATGTCGAACAGCGTCGGCGCGTCCGGCTTCCAGCCCTCGAGCGCCAGCAGCCGCAGCTTGGTGTCGACGCTGCCGTAAGCCGAGAAGCCGCCGAGCTTGCCGCCGCTCGCGACCACGCGATGACACGGCACCACGATCGGAAACGGATTCTGTCCGAGCGCCTGCCCGACGTCGCGCGCGGCCTTCGCTTCGCCGAGCCGCTTGGCGATGTCGCCATAGGTGAGCGTCTCGCCGCGTGCGATCGTGCGCGCCACCGCATAGACGCGGCAGTGGAACTCCGGCACATCCGTCATGTCGAGTTCGATGCCGTTGAGATCGCGCGCCTCGCCGTGCAGGTGCGCGACGATCGCGGCGACCGCAGGCGCGATCGCGGCGGGCGGCAGCCCCTCCTCCGCATGCGGGATCCGCCGCCGCATGCGGGCGCGCATGTGATCGTCGCTGCGCTCCGGCAGCGACACGCCGGCGACGCCGCGCTCGCTCCAGGCCAGCGCACAGCGCCCGACGGGCGTGTCGAACAGGGTGAAGCCGGCAGCCGACATGCCAAAGCATACCATGTCGGCATCGCGCAGGGGCGAACAGCGGCGGAGCTGCCGGACGATGGCCGGGTCCGGCGCGACCAACATATGTTCTTCCGGTTGGTCCGGCCTTGTTCCGGCGCTCAGGCGGGCGCGCGCCGCCAGACGATGCGCTGGGTGCGGGGCGAGCCGGCGGAGAAATCCGGCCCCGACAGCGTCAGCCGGTTGCCCTCAAGCTGCACGTTGCGCAGCGACGCGACGCCGCTCAGCCCCGGCTGCGGCGACAGCGCGATCTGGTGGACGACGGCGCCATCGCGCAGCTGGTAGCGACCCGCATAGCCGAAATAGTCATCGAATGCCCGTGACTTAGCGGCCGCATCCTGCGGGTCGAGGGCGGGCCGCGTAGCGCGCGCCAGCGCGGCGCTGACATAGCCGTCGGGCGTGTACATCAGGAAACCGACCGCATCCTCTCCGAGCGGGCATTCCGGCGGCCTGCCGTCCGCATAGACCAGCTCCCAGCGCTCCAGAAGCCAGGTCCCGACCAGCGCGGTTTTCAGCGAATCCATTGCAATATCTCTCGTTTTTGCGATGCGCGCGACCGCGTGTGTACGAATTGGCGGCGGCATGCAACCATGCGCCGACGGACGGGTCAGGTCAGGGCGGCAACGCGGAACCGGGCCACTTGCGCGCGCGTTGGCTCCGTTCGTGAGCGACGAGGAGGCCATGCGGCGCCGGTTCCTTGCGGCTGTGCTTGCGACGCTTCTGATCGGTTGCGCGGCGCAATTCCCGGCCGCCGCCGACGTGTCCCTGCTCAACGCCTCCTATGAGCCTACGCGGCGGTTCTATGCCGACGTGAACAAGGCCTTCGCGGCCTTCTGGCAGCAGCGGCACGGCGAAAAAATCACGATCTATCAGTCGCATGCGGGTTCCGGCGCGCAGGCGCGCTCGGTCAGCTTCGGGCTGCAGGCGGACGTCGTGACGCTGGCGCTCGCCTATGACATCGACGCGATCGCGCAACGCGCCAAGCTGCTGCCGGCCGATTGGCAGCGGCGGCTGCCGGACAACAGTGCGCCGTACACGTCCACCATCGTTTTCCTCGTTCGCAAAGGCAATCCGAAGCAGATCCGCGACTGGCCCGACCTCGCGCGCGAAGGGATCAGCGTCGTTACTCCCAACCCAAAGACGTCCGGCGGCGCGCGCTGGAATTATCTCGCGGCCTGGGGCTACGCACTTCGCCATTACAGTGGCGACGAGAGCAAGGCGCGTGATCTGCTGACGCGCATCTATCGCAATGCTCCAGTGCTGGATACCGGCGCGCGCGGCGCCACCATCACGTTCACGCGTCGCGGCATCGGCGATGTACTGATCGCCTGGGAGAACGAGGCGCTGCTGGCGGCGGGCGAGATCGGACCGGAGGACTTCGAGGTGGTGACCCCGTCCGTCAGCATCCTGGCGGAACCGCCGGTCGCGGTCGTCGACGCGGTGGCGGAGAAGCGCGGCACGCGCGCAGCCGCCGAGACGTACCTGAACTTCCTGTACACTCCTGAGGCGCAGGAACTCGCCGCCAAGCACTACTACCGCCCCCGGTCGCCGGAGGTGATGGCGCGGCATGCCGAACGCTTCGCCAAGCTGGAACTGATGACGATTGACGAATTCGGCGGCTGGGGCGCGGCGCAGAAGACACACTTCGCGGACGGCGGCGTGTTCGATCAGATTTACCGGCCGGGAAGCTGAGCATGGCCCCGGCGACCGCGCTGCGGCAGCGGACCATCATTCCCGGCTTCGGGCTCTCGCTCGGCATCACGCTGAGCTATCTGGGCCTGATCGTCATCATTCCGCTGAGCGTCTTGCTGCTCAAGGCCACTGACGCCGGCTGGGCGAAGATCTGGACGGAGCTTTCGTCGCCGCGCACCCTGGCGGCGTTCCGCGTCAGCTTCGGCATCGCCTTCCTGGCGGCTGCTTTCAATGCGCTGTTCGGGTTGATGGTCGCCTGGGTGCTGGTCCGCTACGAGTTCCCGGGGCGGCGGTTGATCGACGCCATGATCGATCTTCCGTTCGCGTTGCCGACGGCGGTCGCCGGCATCTCGCTGACACAGCTCTATGCCGCCAATGGCTGGCTCGGGGCCACGCTTACGGCGGCCGGGATCAAGGTGGCGTTCACGCCGCTCGGCATTCTGGTCGCGCTGATCTTTGTCGGGTTGCCGTTCGTCGTCCGCACCGTGCAGCCGGTGCTGCAGGACTTCGACCGCGAGATCGAGGAGGCCGGTGCGCTGCTCGGCGCCTCGCGCTGGAACATCCTGCGGCGCGTGGTTTTTCCGCCACTCATTCCGGCGGTGATGACCGGCTTCACGCTCGCCTTCGCGCGCGCGATCGGGGAATACGGCTCGGTCATCTTCATCGCCGGTAATATGCCCGGCTATTCCGAGATCGTGCCGCTGCTGATCGTCATCAAGCTCGAACAGTTCGATTATGCCGGCGCCACCGTGATCGCGACGCTGATGCTGGTCGCCTCCTTTGCGCTGCTGCTGGCGATCAACCTGCTGCAGGCCTGGATGCGGAGGCAGCAGGGTGGTTGACGTCGCGCCGAGCTTCGGGTCGAGCCTGCGGCCCCGCGCCAGGCGGGTGCTGCCGCTGACCGAGAGCCGCGGCGCCCGCATCGCGCTGATCGCGGTCGCGCTCGGATTCCTGCTGCTGTTCCTGGTGCTGCCCCTGATCGTGGTGTTCGCCGAGGCACTGCGGGCCGGGTGGCGCGCCTACGCGGCCGCGATCTCCGAGCCCCAGGCGCTCGCCGCCATCCGGCTCACCCTGCTCACCGCAATAATTGTTGTTCCGGTCAACGCCGTGTTCGGCATCGCCGCCGCCTGGACGATCACCAAGTTTCAGTTCCGCGGCAAGGACCTGCTGATCACGCTCGTTGATCTGCCGTTCTCGGTCTCGCCGGTGATCGGCGGCATGGTATTCGTCCTGTTGTTCGGCCTGCAGGGCGTGTTCGGTCCGTGGCTGGCGGCGCACGACATCAAGATCATCTTTGCCGTGCCCGGCGTGATCATCGCGACGCTGTTCGTGACGCTGCCATTCGTCGCCCGCGAATTGATTCCGCTGATGCAGAAGCAAGGCACCGACTACGAGGAGGCCGCGCTGATGCTCGGCGCGTCCGGCTGGCAGACGCTGTTCCGCGTCACCCTGCCGAACATCAAGTGGGGCCTGCTGTATGGCCTGCTGCTATGCAACGGCCGCGCCATCGGCGAGTTCGGCGCGGTGGCGGTGGTGTCGGGCCATATCGCCGGGCTCACCAACACGATGCCGCTGCATATCGAGGTGCTCTACAACGACTTCCAGTTCGCCGGTGCATTCGCGGTCGCCTCGCTGCTGACGTTGATGGCCTTCGCGACCCTGATCCTGAAGAGTTTGCTCGAATGGCGCGCCGAGTCCCACCTGGTCCGGCGCCTGCATTAGGAGCGCGGCTTGCGCATCGAGATCAAGGACCTGACCAAACGGTTCGAGCAGACGTCGGTGCTCGACAACATCAATCTGGATATCCAGGAAAAGGAATTCCTCGGGCTGCTGGGGCCGTCCGGCTCCGGCAAGACCACGCTGCTGCGCATTCTGGCCGGTCTTGAATTCGCCGATTCCGGCCATATCGACATCGACGGCCGCGACGCCGCCACGCTCGGGTTCGAGGAGCGCAAGATCGGCTTCGTGTTCCAGCAATACGCGCTCTTCAACCACATGACCGTGTTCGAGAACATCGCATTCGGGCTAAAGGTGCGGCGGCGCGGCTCGCGTCCGCGCCGACAGGCGATCACGGCGCGCGTGCGGGAACTGCTCGACCTGGTTCAGCTCGGCGCGTTCGAGGACCGCTTCCCGGCGCAACTCTCCGGCGGCCAGCGGCAGCGCGTCGCGCTCGCGCGCACGCTGGCGATCGATCCGCAGGTCTTGTTGCTCGACGAACCGTTCGGTGCGCTCGACGCCAAGGTGCGGGTGGAGCTTCGCCGCTCGCTGCGCGACATCCACGACGCCACCGGCCTGACCACGATCTTCGTCACGCACGACCAGGAGGAGGCGCTCGATCTCGCCGACCGCGTCGCCATCATGAACCACGGAGTGATCGAGCAGATCGGCACCCCGGTCGAGATCTACGAGTCGCCGAAGACGCCGTTCATCTTCGACTTCCTCGGCCGCACCAATTCGTTCGACTGCGTCATCGCGCATGGCAAGGCGCAGCTCGGTGACAAGGAGTTGACGGTGGAGAATGCACCGGACGGCCCGGGCGTGGCGTTCGTGCGGCCGCACGACATCGTGCTGTCACCGCCGAGGATTGGCGGCGAGGCGAGCCAGGACGCGAAGCTCCCCGGCACCGCGCTGGTGCGGTTCATCTCGGCGCTGGGCCAGCGCGCCGCGATCGAGCTCTTGTACGAGAAGCGGCTGGTGGAGGCGGAGATGAGCCGCGAGCGGCTCAACGAGCTTGCGCTTTCGGTGGGCGACAAATGCACCATCAGCCTGCGCCTGCCGCGCATCTACCCGAAGGCGGCAGCCGAGGAGCAGACCGGTATTGCCGAGCGGGTGACGCAGCGCCCGCGCTTCCGCCGACGGTTGCGCGGCTGATCTCCTCAGGCGGCGCTGGCGATCTTCATCCGCTTGCGGATGCCGGTGAGTTCGGTGCCGCAGTCTTCGCAGACGAATGTCAGTTCGACAATCAGTACTGGAGGCGTGTTCGGGTCGGGAAAGCGGCAAACCATCGGGCTTGCGCAGTGCGGGCAGGGAAGAACGGAGGACGTCGCCGGCTGCAGGGTCATAGGGCCCTCATATGTTGGTCGCATTTCGTGTCAGCCGCAGCCGCGAGTCAAGTTAAATTGTGCGTTGCACAAACTTTGTGCGGTTGAAGTGGCGCACCTTTCCCCGGTTCTCGGCCTTGCGTTGTGCATCGCAGCAACCATTTGCGACCTTCGCAGTTGATTACACACCGGGGCGGGAAAAGGCAGGTCGCGAGTGCTGAATCTAGGACAAACCATCGGTCGGCTGCGTGGTCAGCGGCAGCACTGGGAACAGGTGATGCGGGCTGCCGGGAGCGCACATGCGGGCGTTCAAGCGCGCCCGACCACTCTGCCGGAGGTCACGGACTTCGGCTGGAATCCCGGCGGACTGCGGATGTTCGTGCATGTCCCGGAAAAGCTGCAAGCCGCGCCTGCGTTGGTCGTCGTGCTGCACGGCTGCACCCAGACGGCCGAAGGCTATGCGGCAGGCGCCGGCTGGATAACGCTCGCCGACCGCCATGGCTTCGTGCTGCTGCTCCCCGAACAAACCCCCGCCAACAATCCGAAGACCTGCTTCAACTGGTTCCTGCCCGGCGACATCACGCGTAACCACGGCGAGCCGCTCTCGATCCGGCAGATGATCGAGAAAGCGATCCTCGATCATGGGGTCGACCGCAACCGCGTGTACATCACCGGGCTGTCCGCCGGTGGCGCGATGACGGCGGTGATGCTGGCGTCCTATCCGGAGGTGTTCGCAGC
>DASWSO010000293.1:0-3152 GCA_036402635.1 Xanthobacteraceae bacterium | reverse complement strand
CAGCGCCAGCAGCAGGCCGCGGAACGGCTCGAGGTCGGCTTCCAGCTCGTGGCGGTAGTTCGATTCCGCGAGCAGCACGCCGGCCAGGAAGGCGCCGAGCGCCATCGACATGCCGACCTCGTGCATCAGCAGCGCGGTCCCGAGCACGACCAGCAGTGCCGCCGCCGTCATCACCTCGCGCGCGCCGGTGCCGGCCAGCAGGCGGAACAGCGGATTGAGCAGGTAGCGTCCGGCGATCACCACCGCGGCGATCGCGGCGGCGACCAGCGCGATCGAGCCGAGCGTCTGTCCGAGGCTGCGGGTCGCGTCGTCGATGCCATAGGGCGCGAGCAGCGGCAACAGCGCCAGCAGCGGCACTACCGCCATGTCCTGGAACAGCAGGATCGCGAAGGCGCGCTCGCCATAGGGGGCATGCAGATCACCGCGCTCTTCCAACATGCGCAGCGCGATGCTGGTCGCCGACATGGCCAGCGCAACCCCGGCGATGGCGGCGCCGCGCCAGGTCAGGCTGCCGACCGCCATCGTGATGGCGCCGATCACCAGCGCGGTGAGCGCCAGCTGGGCCGCCCCGAGGCCGAAAATGTCGCGCCGCATCTTGAGCAGGCGCGAGAATTCCAGCTCCAGGCCGATCAGGAACAGCAGCATCACAACGCCGAGCTCGGCCACCGTGAGCACCGTCTGCGGCGCGCGGAAGACGCCGAGACCGAATGGCCCGATCAGGACGCCGGCAACCAGATAGGCGATGATGGCGGAAAGCTTCAGCGCGCGTGCGATCGGCACGCTCACCACCGCGGCGGCGAGCAGCACGACCGCAAGCGGCAGGTAGCTCAGTGTCTCTTGCGGCTGGTCCATGTGCGGCTCCGGGCGGCGCGGCGTCTCGCCCAGCTAATCACACCCGCCGCGGTTTCGCAGGTCCGTTCATCCTGCATTCACCTGCCATGGCCATCCGTGATGCTGCGGCCGACCGTTTGGCGGCTCGGCTGCGCGAATCGTCCTTCGTCGAAAGAGCGGCAATAAGGGTGTTTGGGACGGTGCGACGTGCGCTCGTTTGCTTGCTGCTAGGGGCGCTGACGCTGCTGTCGTCGGTGCACGGCCTTCGTGCGCAGGCCGGATATGACCGTCCCGGCGGCGATTATTCGAGCTTCATCGTGCGCGCGGCCGATCCGGCCGCCTGTTCGGCGCGCTGCGACCGCGAAGGCCGCTGCCGCGCCTGGAGCTTCAGCTATCCGACGCCGACCGGCGCCCGCGCGGTGTGCTGGCTCAAAAGCACAGTGGCACCACGGAAGGAAAGCCCCTGCTGCGTCTCCGGCGTGAAAGGCGGCGGCGTGATCGAGCCGCGCGGCAGCGCAACCGAATTCGGTATCGATCGGCTCGGGGGCGACTACCGCAACTTCGAAACCAAACCCGAGCCCAACGGCGAAGCTTGCGCCGCGGCCTGCCAGGCCGACGCGCGCTGCCGCGCCTGGACCTATCAGCGCCCGGGCTATGCCGGTCCGGCGGCACGTTGCTGGCTCAAAAGCCGCGTCACCACGCCACGCAAGACGCCGTGCTGCGTCTCCGGCGTGGTCCGTTGAATCACTCTCCCACCGAAATCGGACAATGCGCATCACCGACATCCGCGAGACCGCGATCCCGCTGCGCTCGAGCCTCTCCAATTCGAGCTTCGACTTCTCCGAGATGACCACATCGGTGGTCGCCGTCGTCACCGACGTGGTGCGGGACGGCAGGCCGGTTTGCGGCTTCGCGTTCAACTCCACCGGCCGCTATGCCTGCGGCGCGCAGATGCGCGCCCGCTTCATCCCGCGCGTGCTGAACACGCCGCCGGAGCAGTTGCTCGACGCCACCGGCGAGAATCTCGACCCGGCGAAAATCCTCGCCGCCATGATGCAGCGGGAGAAATCCGGCGGCCACAGCGAACGCTCGGTCGGCATCGGCACGATCGAGGTGGCGGTGTGGGACGCGGTGGCGAAGATCGCCGGCAAGCCCCTGCATGAGCTGCTGGCGGAGCGCTACAACGGCGGCAGGATCGCCGAGAAGGTCTTTTGCTACGTCGGCGGCGGCTGGTACGCGCCCGGGCAGACCTTCGCGGACGTGCAGGACGAGATGCGCCGCCATCTCGCCGCCGGCTACACGATGCTGAAGATGAAGGTGGGCGGGCTGCCGCTGGCGCAGGACCTCAAGCGCGTCGAGGCGGTGCTGCAGGTGATCGGCAAGGGCGAGAACCTCGCGGTCGACGCCAATTCGAAGTTCGATCGGGCCGAGGCGCTCGCCTATGCGCAGGGGCTCGCGCCGTTCGGGCTGCGCTGGTTCGAGGAGCCGTGCGATCCGCTCGACTTCGCGGTGCTGGCGGAGCTTGCGGCGGCGTATCAGCCGCCGCTCGCGACTGGCGAGAACCTGTTTTCCACACAGGACGTGCAGAACTTGGTGCGCTTCGCGGGGTTGCGCCGCGACCGCGACATCATCCAGGTGGATCCGCCGCAGGCCTACGGCATCGTGCAGTTCGTCCGCACGGTGGAGATGCTGGAGCGCAACGGCTGGAGCCGCAAGTCGCTGTTTCCGCACGGCGGCAACCAGATGTCGCTGCACATCGCGGGCGGGCTCGGGCTCGGCGGCGCCGAGTCGTATCCGGGCGTGTTCGGCGCTTTCGGCGGCTTCGCCGACGACGCGAGGCTGGAAAACGGCTACCTGCGGCTGCCGGACCGGCCCGGCATCGGCTTCGAAGCGCAGAACGAGCTTTACGCCATCATGCGCGAGCTGGCGGCGTGACGCCTCATAGCCCGCGCAGGCGCCGCCAGTAGCGGCGCACGGTGCCGGCGAGAACCAGCGCGACGATCACCAGCGCAGCGATCGGTACCCACACCAGCACGGCACCGAGGATCAGCAGCAAGACGACCGCGGCGATCGTGCCGATCACCAGCAGGGCGACAATGATGCCGAGCGGCCCGGGCGCGCGGAACGTCGCCTGCCGGACCCGGAACGTCTCGTCCCCGGGAACCTCGAACCAATCGCCGGGGCGCCCGCCGCGCGTGGGCGGAATGATCTCGGGCTCGGAGCGCGGCGTTTCCGGCTGCGGCTCGCGTCCTTCGTGCTGCCGACTGTTTTGCATCGTCAACATGTATGTCCGAGCTACGCCGCTGGCCAGCGGCAGAACG